>JAGCWD010000067.1 GCA_017962025.1 Bacteroidales bacterium | reverse complement strand
TACGTGGTCACCATCACCGTCATTCCCGTCTTCTACTATTGGTGGTACAAAGGTAAGGATCATTTCGCTCCGAGCCGGTTCCTTGAGAGGATCAATTTCGAGAGGCCTCTCCAGAAATGGGATGACAGGTGGATGGAGTGGTGCCTGAAGCACAGGTCGCTCTCCTGGTGGCTGCTTGCGGTCTCGCTCATCGGTGCGACAGCCTGCTTCCTTCTGATGCCGAAGGAGAGACTTCCCCAGATGACACAGACTGACACCATCCTCAAGATCGAGTGGAACGAGCATCTGGCCATTGAGAACAATATGGACAGGATAAGGTCAATCGAGACACTGCTCTCCGGGAAGGTTTCCCAGATGACCGCCCTTGTCGGGGCCCAGCAATTCGTGCTCAGCCATAGCGGAGACCAGGGGATATCCGAGGCGTCAGTCTATCTGGATTGCAAGAACCAGCGGACTCTGGACAAAGTTAAGGAGGAACTGGAAACATACCTCGCTTCCTCGTGGTCGGCGGCGACATATTCATTCTCCCCGTCCGGTAATATCTTCGATATGGTCTTCTCCGGGAACGAGGCCACCCTGACGGCCAAGCTCCGCCCTGTGAGGGCGGAGGGGATGGAGGTGGCTCCCGTGAGGAAGGTCGTTTCCGGAATCCGGGACGCTCTTCCTGTGGCGGGGGTCTCCGACCCCGCGGTCAAGACCGACGTGCTTTTCGTGGCTGATCCAGACTTGCTCGCCCTTTACGGGGTTAGCGTGTCCGACCTCCTTTCCATCCTCCGCAATTCCCTGAACGAGAACAGGCTCTTCAACATAGTCCAGGGCTCCCGGTCCGTTCCGGTTGTGACCGGATCGAACGCCGGAAGCCTTTCCGAGATTCTTTCCCGGACCTTTGTCGAGAAGAAAGGAGATGACGGTGTGACCGTGAGGATTCCTGCCTCGGACCTTATGAGGCAGACCCTCGTGGTGGACTTCAAGACTGTGGTGGCCGGAGCAGAGGGTAATTATTATCCGGTAGACCTGGATGTCCCTTCAAAAGATGTCATGAAAACTATGGACGCGGTCAAGGACGTGGTGAGGAAGGACGGCGCCTTCGAGGCCGGTTTCTCCGGATCCTGGTTCTCGAACAGGAAGATGGTGGATCAGATGATCCTCATCCTGCTCATCGCCGTGACCCTTCTCTATCTTATACTGGCCTCCCAGTTCGAGTCCCTCATCCAGCCGCTCATCATCCTGTCGGAGATTGTGATTGACATCTTCTTCGCGCTGCTGGCCCTGTGGATCTTTGGTGTGAGCGTCAACCTGATGTCCCTGATCGGATTGATAGTTATCACGGGTATAGTGATCAATGACTCCATCCTCAAGATCGACACCATCAACCGTATGCGCAGGGAAGGTGAGAGTCTTGAGAGGGCTGTTCTTGACGCTTCCTTAAGGAGGATGAAGGCCATCATAATGACATCCTTGACAACCATGCTCGCCGTATGCCCCTTCCTTGTAAGGGGAAGCATGGGTGCCGACCTTCAGTACCCCATGTCCCTTGTGATCATAGCCGGTATGCTGGTCGGAACTCTCGTCAGCCTCTTCGTTGTTCCTGCCCTCTATTATTCGATCTATAATGGACGGAAGGACAAATAGGATCCCTCCGTTCTCGGTAGTGCTGATCATGGTGGCGCTGTCCCTCATCGGGGTGGCGTCGATGCAGCGCCTGAACATCCAGTACACCCCGACCGTCGAGGACAGGACTCTCACCGTCTCCTTCAGCTATCCTAACGCCTCAGCCGGGACGGTCGAGGCGGAGGCTACCTCCAAGCTGGAAGGGGTGCTGTCGGGACTCGACCATGTGTCAGGAGTGTCTTCGACCTCGTCAAAGGGAGGCGGTTCGATACAGGTCTCCTTCAACAAGGGAACTGATATGGACGCGGCCCGTTTCGAGGCGGCCTCTTCGGTACGGAATATCAGATCCTCGCTTCCCAAAGAGGTTACCTATCCCACTATATCCAGAGGGAGCGGCGAGTCGGTATCGAGGGTATCATACCTTGTCAAGGGTGACATCCCTTCCAGGGAGATATCACGTTACCTCAATGAGCATGTCCTCAGCCCTCTCGCGGCTGTCCCCGGGGTGGACAAGGTAGAGATCGGTGGCGGTGTCCCTTTCCATTGGGTAATCACGTTCGACGCCACGAAGGCCGCTTCGGCCGGGATAACCGCGGACGAGATCGCCTCTGCCTTCCGCTCCTATTATGGCTCGGAGATCGTCGGCATGGCAAGGACTGGGGACGGCATGATGTCCGTCCGTCTGGAGGAGGAGAGTGGGCCTGATTTCGGGGCGGTCCCCGTGAAGAACGTCGGCGGTGAGATCATACACTTGAGAGACATCGCGACCTGGCGTTACGAGGAGTCACTTCCTACGTACTACTACAGGGTGAACGGCCTGAACACCATCACCATGACGGCGGAGATAGCCTCTTCGGCCAACCTGCTAACCACCGCCGCGGCGGTGAGGGCGAAGATGACCGAACTGCAGCGCGGTTTCCCCGGCGAGATCACGGCATCGGTCGCTTACGATTCTTCTGAATATGTCCAGGGTGAACTGAACAGGATCTATCTAAGGACAGGCCTCTGCGTGCTGATACTCCTGCTGTTCGTCTTCATCATCTATCGTTCATGGAGATACATGCTGATCATCCTCTCCACGCTAGCCGTGAACATCCTCACGGCACTTGCGATATATTCATTCGCCGGGCTGCAGATCCATATCTACACCCTTGCAGGAATCACTGTCTCACTGGGAATCATCATCGACACCTCGATCGTGATGATCGACCATTACAGCCGTTACCGTGACAGGACGGTCTTCCCGGCCATCCTCTCCGCGGTGGCGACCACGGTTGGCGCCCTCCTGATGGTGCTCCTGCTTCCGGAGAGCGAGAAGGCCAATCTCGTGGACTTCATCTGGGTCATCGTCATCAACCTTTGCCTCTCGCTCCTCATCTCCTATCTCTTCATCCCCTCGTTGATGGAGTATATTCCCGTCAAGGCAGGTGACCGTTCCGGATCCGTTAGAGGGAAGAGAAGGACAGTCATGCGAAACAGACTGTATTCCCGTTACATAAATTGGGGCGTGCGGCACCGCTGGGTGTACATAGTGTTATTCATCGCGGCGTTCGGCCTTCCTTTCTGCGCCCTGCCGAAAGCGTTGTCCGAGAAAGAGAAGGCCACGGCCAGCCGGGCCAGAAAGGCGCTGGACAAGTTCGTGACGTGGAAGCCGTACGAGTCCAACAGGGTCAAGATTGACAAGTACACCGGATCCTCCTTCGCCCTGTTCTACGGCGCCTTGGACCGGTTCAACTTCTATCGCCAGCCGCAGAAGAAGCAGTTGAACATTCGCGCCGGTATGCTTGAGGGCTGCACCGTGAACCAGCTCAACGAGGTCGTGAAGGCGATGGAGAACTATCTCTCAAAGTTTGACGAGATCTCGGTGTTCACGACGAGGATCAGTTCCTACAACAACGCCTACATCATCGTTGAGTTCAAACCGGAGTATGAGAACACGGCCTTTCCCGCGACCCTGAAGTCCGAGGTAACGAGGATGGCGATCAATTTCGGAGGGGCCAACTGGAGTGTCTGGGGGATAGACGACAACTCGTTCAGCAACAACATAGTATCGAGCTACAAGAGCGATGGGATAATCCTCAGGGGCTATAATTACCAGCGGCTCCACGATTACGCCTCGATGATGGTGGAATATATTTCCGGCAACCGCAGGGTCCAGGAACCCGAGATCTGGGGTGGGGGAAGGTACGGCCGTCCGTCATCCGAGTTCGTCCTCGACTATGACTTTGGCCGGATGACGATGTCGGGCGTGAATCCGTATTCCTACTATGGGTCCCTGTCGTCCCTTCTCTACGAAGAGGTCATCGGAAAGGCGGATCACGACGGGGAACTGTCAGATGTGGTGTTGAGATCTTCAGACCTGGACGCGTATGACCTATGGCATGTTGTCAATTCCCCGGTCGAGATAGGGGAGTCGAAGGTCACGCTCTCAGGCCTGGGTTCGATAGACAAGAGGCGCACCGGGCTGGAGATACAGAAAGAGAACCAGTCGTACACCCTTGAGGTCCGTTACGATTTCATCGGAAGCTATGAGCTCTCCAGACGACTGAGGACACAGGTGGTGGATCACTTTAATAATGAGATACTTCCGGTAGGTTTTAAGGCCGAGGATCCATCGGGAGGCTGGTTCTACAATAACAAGGAAAGGTACGCCTGGCTGATATTCCTGATCATCGCCGTGATCTATGTCATGCTCGCCATGACCTTCGAGTCGTTCCGGTATCCGCTGCCGGTGATATTCATGATCCCGATCTCGTTCATCGGATTGTTCCTGGTGTTCGGACTCACTGACTTCGCCTTCGACCAGGGTGGCTTCGCCGCATTCGTGATGCTCTGCGGAATAGTTGTCAACGCGGGAATATACCTGGTCACGACGTATCAGGAGACACGCGATTACATCAAGGCCTTCTCCCGGAAGATCACCCCGATCAGCCTCACCATCGTGTCAACCATCCTTGGTCTTCTCCCGTTTCTATCAGACGGCCCTGAAGAAGTCTTCTGGTTCGACTTCGCCATCGGCACCATCGCCGGAATGGTCTTCTCCGTGATAGCCATCATCTTCGTCCTTCCTGTATTCTGTATCAGGCAGGAGCCTCGCGAAGTCATGTAGAGATTCCTGCTTGTTTTTAGAGTAATCTGTCACATAATTTGTTACATTAAAATAGAAAAATCCATTCTAGGACATTCTAGAATGGATTTTCGTGGAGATGGGCGGAGTCGAACCGCCGTCCAAACAAAGTCCCCAGCAGCTTTCTACACGCTTATCCTTCCTTTGGTTGTCGTCTCCGGCCTGCCGGAAGGCGGGCCAGCCGAAGCTTATCCTTTGAATCTTGGCCGGCCTTAAAGGAGTCAGCCGGTGCGTCCCTCTTGAATGATACCCTGAACTCGGAACATAGAAGGCATAAAGTCCGCAGGATACTCGTCCGGGCCGCAGCCTTGGCGGCCGGGATTAAGCTAAACGACTTGGTCGATTAGGCAGCGAGTGCGTAGTTGTTATTGGCAACTAAATTGTCGAGAGAACGGTTTGGCGGGCAGATCTCTCAGAAGCCCGACGTGCTTACCACCCGGAATCATTGCTGTCAAAACCAGAACATCCCCAGCAGTGCGACAAATATACGACGATTTTATTTAAATTTGCATAGATGGCTTCAAAAGACATATTCAACAGGACAGAGCTTCTGCTTGGCCCTGACGTCATGGAGGCACTCTCTCAAAAGAGAGTGATTGTCTTTGGTGTCGGTGGTGTGGGAAGCTGGTGTGTCGAAGGTCTGGTTCGCAGTGGGATAAGTGACATTACCATTGTTGACTCTGACGTGGTGGGAGTTACAAATGTCAACCGTCAGCTGATGGCCACGTCCTCTACGGTTGGCCGGGTAAAGGTGGAGGCTCTGAAGGAGCGCCTTCTTGAGATCAATCCGGAAGCCCGCATCGAGGCCCTCCACAAGGCTTTCAATGAGGAGACGCTCGAGGAGTTCGATTTTGACTCCTATGACTATGTCATCGATGCCGTGGATTCCCTGAAGGACAAGATCCTCCTCCTTCTGACAGCGTCTGGAAGCAAGGCCAAGTTGTTCAGTTCAATGGGAGCTGCCCTTAAGGTCGATCCGACAAAGGTGAAGGTGGACAAGTTCTGGCAGGTGAGGGGATGCCCCCTGGGAGCTGCTATCCGCAAGAAGATGAGAAGGGAGAAGACCTTTCCTTCGAAGGATTTCCTATGTGTGTATGGCGATGAGGTCCTGCCCAACAGGGGAGACCCGTCACTTCAAGGGAAAGAAGCAGATTCCAGGAAGGCTGTGGTAAACGGAACGACAGCACATGTCACGTCCATTTTCGGCATGACCCTTGCCGGCCTCGTCATAGAAGACATTTATAGTACTATTGTAAAATGAACCAGGTCTGGGACCCGCTCAGGAAGAAGATGGTGCCTCTGACGCCCGAGGAAAAGGTGCGCCAGTGGTTCATCAGTGTGCTTAGGGATTCCCTGAAGGTTCCTGAACACATGATGATGAGCGAGGTGTCCCTCAGGTTCGGCCAGAAGCCTTTCAGGGCCGACATCCTTGTTTATGGAAGGGATACGTCACCGCTCATGGTAGTTGAGTGCAAGAGGGAAGAAGTTGAAATCAGTCGGGAAGTGCTGGAACAGGCCTTGAAGTACAATCTGGTCCTTGGGGCCGAGTATGTCGTAGTCACCAATGGGACCAGGACATTCGGTTTCAAAAGTACTGGGGACGAGGCCTTACCATTTGAACAGATGAAATCCTTCCCTGATTGGGAGGCTATGCAGGAATAGGATTATGGGTTCTACGATAACAGAAGGATTCCTTGACAGCCCGATCTTCGGGATAGTCTCCCGGGTCGCAGAAAAGACCGGGGTGAGGGCTTTCGTGATAGGAGGCTATGTGCGTGATTGTTTCCTGGGAAGGAAGAATGACGACATTGATATTGTAGTAGAGGGGAGCGGAATCGATCTCGCCCAGGCTGTGGCTGCAGAAATCGAAGGCTCGGAACGCCGTCATTGCAATGTGTCCGTGTTCAAGACCTTCGGCACGGCGATGCTCAAATGGCATGGTGCTGAGATAGAATTCGTGGGAGCAAGGAAAGAGTCCTACAGGCACGATTCACGTAAACCGATCGTAGAAGACGGTACCCTGGAAGAGGACCAGATGAGGAGGGATTTTACGATCAATGCGATGGCTTTCAGTCTCCAGAAGGAGGATTTCGGAGCTTTGGTTGACCCTTTCGGCGGAATCAGGGACCTTGCCGCCGGGATAATCAGGACTCCTCTGGAGCCCGAACAGACTTACAGCGACGACCCTTTAAGGATGCTTCGTGCCATTCGTTTTGCTACGAAACTCAGCACTCCAGAACTTGAATTTACCATTGTGCCCGACTCAATTAGGGCAATGAAGGCGATGAAGGACCGCATGGCCATCCTCTCCAAGGAAAGGATAGTGGAGGAACTGAACAAGATCCTTATCTGCCCCAGACCCTCCATGGGTTTCCGACTCATGGACGAGACAGGCCTTCTTGAATATATCCTTCCGGAATTACAGAAACTGAAGGGTATAGAGACGGTTGACGGGAAAGGGCACAAGGAGATATTCTCACATACCTTGCAGGTTGTTGACAATGTCGCCGCCGCCGATGCCGCCGAGCCCAATGTTTGGCTCCGCTGGGCCGCACTTCTCCATGACATCGGGAAACCTGTCAGCAAGCGCTTTGATCCATCCGTGGGATGGACCTTCCATGGTCATGAGGTCGTGGGAGGAAAGATGGTTCCGAAGATATTCACCAGGCTGAAAATGCCCCAGAATGAGAAGATGAAGTATGTCCAGAAACTGGTCTCCCTCCATCACCGTCCAATAGCCTTGGTGGATGACGAGGTAACTGATTCCGCTGTACGCCGTCTCCTTTTCGATGCCGGTGATGAGATTGATGACCTGATGCTCCTCTGCAACGCCGATATCACTTCAAAGAATCCGGTCAAAGTTGCAAGGATCAAGGATAATTTCGAACTGGTAAAAAAGAAACTCGTCGAGGTTGAGGAGAAGGATGCCATCCGGAACTGGAAGAATCCAATTACAGGGGAATACGTGATGGAGGTATATGGAATTCCGCCCTGCAAGGAAATAGGAATTATCAAAGAATATGTCAAGAATGCCGTCCTCGACGGGGTTATCGGCAATAATTTTGAAGAGGCAGACAAGTTGATGAGGCAGAAGGCCTCAGAGATGGGACTTGTGGAATGCAAGTAATCGATGAATATCTCAACTATGTAACCTCGATAAGGAGGTATTCCCCCAGAACAGCGACCATCTATGCCGGTATCCTGGAGGATTATTCCTCTTTTGTTTCAGGGGACTTGCCCGGTTCTCTCACACCTCAGATTGTACGTAGCTATGAAGTCTATCTGATGGATTCCCGGAAACTGGATCCCAGGACGGTTAACCTTCACCTGAGCGTACTGTCTGGTTTCTGCCGTTTCCTGATGAAAGACGGCCGTCTTGATTCCAATCCTGTGAGGCTCGTCACGCGGCCCAAGATGGAGAAGCGCCTGCCTTCTTTCTATAGGGACGAATCGATGGAGGAGTATTTTGACAATTCCGAACATGAGGCCTCGAAGGAAAACCTCGAACTGATCAGGGGAGGAGATCCCCTTTCTAAAAGCATATATTCCCAAAGGCTTTCCAGACTGATAGTCTCGATACTATATTCGACGGGGATACGTCGTTCAGAGCTTATAGGCCTGACCATCGGGAACGTGGACCTGTCCCGTAGGGCCATGAAAGTAAGGGGAAAGGGTGACAAGATGAGAGAAATTCCCCTGGTCCCTTCTCTTTGTGAGGAAATTTCGTTATATTTACAATCGGTAGAAACGATGGAAGGCTGCGAACGGGCTTCGTCCGATCCCCTCCTGGTAACTGTAAAGGGAGAAAAACTCTATCCCATGCTGGTTGACAGGGCGATCAAGAGCGAACTCGGACAGATCGGCAGTATCACGGGGAGGAAATCCCCACATGTCTTGAGGCATTCCCTGGCCACCGAACTTCTGAATGAAGGGGCAGACCTCAACTCGATCAAGGAACTGCTGGGTCATTCTTCGCTTGCCGCGACGCAGGTCTATACGCACAATTCTGTCGAGAAACTGAAAAAAGTTTATGTTAACGCCCATCCCAGGGCAAAAAGCGGAGGTAAAAATGGAGATTAGAGTAAAATCCCTGAAGTTCGATGCAGATCAGAAACTGCTCGACTACGTAGAGAAGAAAGTCTCGAAGCTTTCCAGGTTCTGTGACCATCTCGATGAGGTGGATGTCACTTTATCTTTGCTCAATGAGCCTGACAACAAGGAAGTAAAGATCCAGACAAGGGCTTACGGTCAGGACCTCCTGATCGAGAGGAGCGCAGCTACGTTTGAGGATGCTGTCACAATTGCAACCGATCTGATGAAAGAAAAGATCGTAAGGACCAAGGAAAAGAAATTTGAAGCATAAGATTCTGTAAAGAATCATCAGGGCAGGCCCGTCATCTGACAGGGCCTGCCTTTTTCGTCCTGGTGAAGGGAAAAACAAATAATAATGTCTATCTTTGTTTATTATGGCCAAGAGTTCGATAAATGTCGCCGCTCAGTGCAGCGGGCTTCTGGCAAAGATCCAGGCAGGCGAGTTCTCCCCAGTCTATCTTCTGATGGGGGATGAACCTTACTATCTCGACCTGGTTTGCAACGCCATTATCGAGCATTCCCTGGATGAGTTCTCAAGGGATTTCAATGAAACAATCTGTTATGGCGCGGATGTGGATGCTGAGACTGTGATCACTGCAGCCAGGCGCTTCCCCATGATGGCAGAGCGCCAACTGGTTGTGGTCAAGGATGCCCAGGCCATGAAGGATCTCGAACAAATGGCCGTGTACTGCGAGAATCCGCTGGACTCTACGGTCCTCGTGCTTCTTTTGAGAGGTTCTTCGGCTGACAAGCGCAAATCACTCTACAAGCAATGCCTGAAGAACGGAGTAGTCGTTGAGTCCAATGCTTTGAGAGACTATGAGATGGCGGCGTGGATCAGCCAATACTATTCCTCCAGGGGACTTTCCATAGATCCGGACGCTGCTGCCCTTATGGCAGAGTACTCTGGCACAGACATGAGCAAGATCGTTGTCGAGACCGAGAAACTCCTGAAGAATCTTCCTGAGGGAGAGACCCGTATCAAGGCAGATGTCATCGAGAAGAACGTCGGAATCAGCAGGGAGTACAGCATTTTCGAACTTACCAAGGAGATTTCATTCCGTAACTCCCAGAAGGCCTTGAGGATAGCCCTCCGGATCGGTGAGTCGCCCCGTTTCGCCATGCCCATGGCTGTAAGTGCCCTGTTTACCCATTTCGTCAGGATCCTTAGATATGGCGCACTTAAGGAGAAGAACCGTTATCCTGAGAAGACGGAAGTCGCAGCAGCTCTTCAGGGAGTCAATCCCTTCTTCTGGAAGGAATATGATGTCGCGGTTTCCAACTATCCGGTTCGCAAGGCTATGGATGCTATTTCCCTCCTCTGTGACTATGACTACAAAGGGAAGGGAGGAGATGTTGGAGAATCAACTCCGTGCGACCTTTTGGTCGAGTTGGTGGTAAAATTGCTGAATTTATAAATTTTTTATAAAAATTATTGTAAAACATTAATTAATTACTAGATTTGCAAAAACACTAAATAAATATGGGACTAATAGAGTGTAAAGGTATCTGCAAACGATTCGGGGAGAAGGTCGCCTTGGACAATGTTTCGGTGGATATTCCGAAGGGACAGATCTTCGGCCTTCTGGGACCGAACGGAGCAGGGAAGACCACCCTGATCAGGATTATCAACAGGATCACCATCCCCAATGGAGGTGAAGTTGTCTTCGACGGTCATCCGATCACTCAGGATGATGTTGAAAAGATTGGTTATCTTCCTGAGGAGAGGGGATTGTACAGGAAGATGGAAGTTGGAGACCAGGCCATGTATCTCGCACAGCTTAAAGGCTTGAGTGCTTCCGATGCCCGTCGTGAACTGAAGCAATGGTTCGTCCGCTTCGGCATCCAGGACTGGTGGAAGAAGAAGGTCGAAGAGCTGTCCAAGGGAATGGCCCAGAAACTTCAGTTCATCACAACGGTTGTCCACAAACCATCTCTTATGATCCTTGATGAGCCTTTCTCCGGATTCGATCCCGTCAATGCAGAGCTCATCCGCAAGGAGATCCTCAGGCTCAAGGATGAAGGTGCTACAATCATCCTCTCGACCCATAACATGGAGTCAGTTGAGGAACTCTGTGACAAGATCGCCCTGATAAACAAATCTCACCTTGTCATTACCGGTGAGGTTGACAGGATCCGCAGGGAGCATGGCAACAACAACATCGAGCTCATTTACACAGGAGAATGCAAGCTTTCCGATGCCGAAGGATTGTTCAGCGTCCTGTCCGACGTTGACAATGCCGGACGACATACTGCGGTCCTGACCCTTGAGGAAGGAGTTTCATCCAACAGTGTACTTTCATCCTTGCTTGGGTCCGGAATAACGGTCAATTCATTTAAGGAGCTCATTCCCAGAATGAACGATATTTTCATCAAACTTGTAACACAAGAGGAGGCTTAACCATGAATTTAAGGATAATCAAGACAGTCATCTCGCGCGAGTACTTGACCCGTGTTAAGAAAAAGTCCTTCCTTGTGACCACTTTCGTGGTTCCTATCCTCTTTGCCGCCATGATGGTTGTCATTTTCTACATCATGGGCAGTACGAAGGAGAGAATCCAGGATGTGGCCGTAGTGGACCAGTCCGGCATTGTGATGCCGTATCTCCAGAGTAACGAAAGGGTTACATACACTGATTTCTCGACCGAGGATCCTGAGACTATCAAGCCTCATCTGAAGGATTTCGAAAAGGATGTCCTGGTGGTCATATCACCTCTGGACACAGTGAAGAAAACGGTCTCCGTACAGGCATACTCAAAGGATCCGCTTGGAATAGAATTCACAGGCAACCTTGGCAACAAGGTGGATGATGCTATCGAGGAGTACAGGGTACGGCAGTATGGAATCGAGAATCTCACACAGATCATGGAGGACGTCAAGTCCAACGTGAAGGTAACGGAGTACACCCTCGATGATTCCGGTAAAGAGAGCATCTCCGAGTCTGGAATCTACATGATAGTGTCCATGCTGCTGGGAATCGTTATCTGGATGTTCATCATGATGTTCGGCGGCCAGGTGATGTCCAGCGTTATCGAAGAAAAGTCCAGCAGGGTGGTTGAAGTCCTGATTTCTTCCGTCAAGGCAGTTGACTTGATGTTCGGAAAAATCATAGGTGTCGCCCTTGTAGCCCTGACACAGTTCCTTCTGTGGATTGTATTGACGGTCGTGCTCGTTTCTGGAGCCAGCCTGTTCATGGGTAAGGACATGCTCAAAAGCTTCTCTGCCAATCCTGAGATGATGACCCAGGCTACAATGGGGATTAATCCTGACTTGGGGAACATGACTATTCCGGTAGAATCTGGTTCCGTTGAACCCGGTGCCCCCAGTGAGCTTCAGACTGTCATGGCAACTCTTGCAAACATCCCTTGGGTGAAGCTGATCGTATCGTTCCTGATTTATTTTATATTGGGGTATCTTCTCTATGCATCTCTCTACGCAGCCGTTGGATCTGCGGTTGAAAGTGTGGAAGACACTCAACAGTTGCAGTTGCCGATAACGATTCCACTGATGATTGCCTACTTGATCATCCTGATGGCATTCCAGAATCCGGACAGCAACGTTGTGGTGTGGGCTTCGATGATTCCTTTTACCTCTCCCATTGTAATGCTGGCCAGGATCCCTTACGGGGTACCGATGTGGCAGTTGATCCTCTCAATCGTTTTGCTGTTCTTCACGTTCCTAGCCTGTGCATGGGTGTCGGCGAAGATTTATAAGGTCGGAATCCTTATGTTCGGAAAGAAGTCCACATTCAAGGACCTCTGGAAATGGCTTAAACAGTAATTTCGGTCAAATGATTAAAAAATCGTTGTTAGCCGCCTCAGGTCTTCTCTTATGTCTGGCTCTTTCCGCACAGACGGTGCGCATGGATTGGACCAAGGAGTCAATAGACGGGCACCGTACCGGGGTGGTCGCATCCAATGCCTCCAATGTTGAGGAATCAATGGGCACTGTCAAGGGACGGACCTACTATGCTCCCAATGGTAAAGTGTTCCGCAAGGGGACTGTCCGGGATGTCGCCAGGATTATGCTTGAAGCCCAGCCTGCCATGGCTCAGGTCAAACAGGTGATAGGTTATTCCACTGAAAACATGGTACGAAAGTATCCTGAGTGTGCCTTGTACGACTGGTACATCGAGGAGTTGATGCGTGCCACTGCCGACAGTACCGGAAGGAAAGTTGACATCGGATTCGCTAACCGTGGAGGCGTCAGGATAGACATGCCGCAAGGAGAGATCTTCTACGATGACATCATGTCCATGTTCCCTTTTAAGAACAACATGTGCTATGTTGCCTTGAAGGGACGGGATGTCAGGGTCCTTCTGGACCAGATGGCAGCTACAACATTCCAGATCATCGGAGGAATCAAGGTAGTCGCCCAAAACGGCAAGATCGTCTCGGCCACTGTCAATGGGGAGCCATTGGACGATGAGAAAGTCTATGGTGTGGCCACCCTGAATTTCCTTCTTGACGGAGGAGACGGTTACAAGGTGTCCAATAACGCTCTTGAGGTCATATACGCTAATGGATGGCTGTATGACACTATGATACCTTATGTCCAGAGCCTGACCGCTGCCGGAAAGCCCGTGGAGTACACCAACCAGCATTGGATCACCATCCTCAAGGAGGGGGATAAGGAATGAAGCGCACTGTAGTATCCATTTTGGCAGCATGTCTGGTTGCTGCCGTGTTTTCTTCCGGCGCCTTTGCGCAGAAACGGCTGACCATCCTTCATTTCAACGACACCCACAGCCACCTTGAACCGGAACGTTCCGGTGATCAGGTCGGAATGGGTGGTGTCATCGAGAGGGCTGCATGCAGGGACAGTGTGGTAAAGGCCGATGGCAAGAAAAATGTGCTGCTCCTCCATGCAGGTGATTTCAGCCAGGGAACCTCCTATTTTACAGTCATGGGTGGAGATGTTGAGATCGATCTGATCAACGCTCTCCAGTATGATTGTATCACTCTCGGAAATCACGAATTCGACAATGGAGTCGATGAGCTTGCCAGAAGGCTTGCCAAGTTGAAATGCCCCGTAGTTTGTGCCAACTATGATTTTTCCAATGTTGCACCGGGACCCTATGTCAAGCCTTATGCAATTGTCAAGAAAGCAGGTATGAAGATAGGGATCATAGGTCTCATGCCTGACATGACCACTCTTGTCTCAAAGGAGACATCCAGCAAGATTCCGGCTTTCGACAATGCCGAAGTGGTCAATAAATGGGCTGCTTTCCTGAAGGAAGAGATGAAGTGCGACCTGGTGATCGCCCTGACCCACATTGGATATGAAGGAGAGGCTTACACCGACTTCATGCTTGTACGGAATACCCGCGGGATAGACATAGTCGTGGGAGGCCATTCCCACACGTTCATTGACAAGCCTGCTTACGAGAAGAACCTCGACGGTGAACTCGTTCCTATCGTCCAGGATGGGTGCTGGGGTCTCGAGATGGGTAATATGAAAGTTTACAGATAAAAGACTGTTATGCGTTTTTTCAAAGGTCTGACCCTTTTCGCGGTTATTGTTTTCCCTTCGCTGACACTTGGTGCCCATATCCGTGGCAACCGTCAGGAACAACTCAGGGTCTGGGAATTCAGCAAGGATGGTGTTTCGTGGGAAAGTGTCACGGTACCGCATTCCTACAATGCCATTGACGGCCACTCACCCAAGTATTACAGGGGAGAAGCCACGTACCGCTGTTCTTTCCGCTCTAATGATACCAAACACGTCCACTACCTGCTCTTTGAAGGAGCTGCCCAGGCAGCAACCGTGAAGGTCAACGGTGTACAGGTTGCCGCACACAAGGGTGGTTACACTCCTTTCACTGTCAATATTACGGATGCCCTGAAGAAGGGTACCAACACAGTGGAAGTTGTCTGTGACAACAGGGAAGACATAAACATGATCCCGGTTACCTCCGATTTCAACAAGAATGGAGGCCTCCACAGTCCCGTCTGGCTGTTGGAGATGGATGATGTGTACATGTCCCCGGAAGAATATGGAATGTACAGGCTCCGCTGCGAAACCCCGGTCGTGACCAGGAGGAAGGTTGAGACAAAGGTCCATACCAAATTGGTCAATTCAGGCCAGAAAGGCGCCGACATCAAGGTGAGGGTACAGCTGGTAGAGTCCGACGGTACCCTCGGATACCAGGCCGACAGGGAGGTATATGTCCCTGCTCTTTCTGAATATGATTTCTTGCATGATTTCCTTGCCACCGGTATCCGTTTCTGGAACGGGATGAAGGATCCTTACCTCTATACCGTCAGGGTAGAATTGTTCAAGGGGAAGAGAATGCTCGACATAGCTGAAACCAAACTCGGGTACAGGTCGTTTGAAATGGATCCGGAGAAGGGTTTCATCCTTAATGGGGAACCTTACCCCCTCAGGGGAGTGGCCATGCACCAGGATATGGATGGCAGGGCTTCCGCCCTCACCGAATCCGACTATCGCAGGGATTACAGGATTGTCCAGGAGTTGGGAGCCAATTTCCTCCGTCTGGCCCATTATCCACATAATGACATGGCATTCCGTCTCTGTGATTCCCTGGGAATAATAGTCCAGACCGAAGTTCCATGGGTGAATGTCTGTGGAGAAAGGGCCAAGCAGGCTTACTTCAACAACATAAGGCATCAGATGAAGGAGATGGTTACGAATCTGTACAACCCTCCCAGCATCGTCTTCTGGGGCATGTGGAACGAACTTGACACCTGGGGCAACAATGCTGACCTTCAGGGTGCATTCGATGCTCCTACAGTCCTTTTGGAGACGGGGAAACTATACGATTTCACCAAGAAACTGGATCCCTACCGCTATGTTGGGTTTACCGATGACTCCAGACTTGAGAGGGACGGTTATCCGGGTCTTGCCGGAGATTTCTGTTCCCAGAACACGTACTACGGTTGGTATTACACTCCCAACCGTTTCGATGCTTTCCAGGAAGCTATTACAAAGGTTCGGAAGATGCGTGACGGAGGTCCTGTCAACATCGGAGAGTACGGAGTGGGAGTCAACCCCTTCTGCCATGTCTGGGATCCTTCCAAAGCTGTCAGGGATATGGGGGATGATTCAAAGCATTATGAGGAGTACGGGAACCTCTTCCACGAGGCATATGTCAGACAGATTCTCAGGATGCCATGGCTGGTGTTCACTTCAGTCTGGGTGATGTTCGATTTCCCGGTAGCAAACAGGCTCGAAGGCTACATGGATTCTTCAGATGGCGAAAGATTCGTTTCAAATGATTCCCGTAAATACATGAATGACAAGGGCCTGGTTACCCGTGACAGGCAGACCAGGAAAGACGCCTTCTACCTCTACAAGTCTCTCTGGAACAAGAAGGAAACCACTGTCTACATCACATCGCGAAGGTTGACACGCCTTCCTTCAGGACGTGATTTCTCAATAAAGGTTTACAGCAATGCCAAGAATCTCACGCTATACCAGAACGGCAGGATTGTGACAAAGAAATACAAGTCAGAGGAAGACACCGGAGTCATCTGGACATTTACCGGACTGCGCCTGAAGAAGGACTCCGACACTTTCAAGGTGGTTGCGAATAACGGAGTCAAGGACGAAATCACCCTTTCCCGACTGTAGTTGCAGATATATTACGCCTTACAGGCAGTCTTGCGATGAGGTAGCCAACCAGGGCTACACCGACTACCGTGAGCACTATGTCACTCCACTGGAGGATGACGGGATAGGCGTTGACCAGGAAGTTCCCGGGCATTTTTATGAAACCGAACTTCTGCTGGAGCAGGGCGAATGATATTCCGACGACCAATCCTGCACCCAGTCCAAGCAGGGAGATGAGCCAACCTTCCAGGGTGAAGGTCTTGCGGAGCATCCTGTCTGTGGCGCCCAGACTCCTGAAAGTCTCAATATCATCTTCCTTCTCGATGATCAGCATCGTCAGGCTGCCAAAGATGTTGAAGGCGATGATGATTATGATGAATATCAGGATGAGGAAGATAGCTGCCTTCTCATAGCGCATCATCTTGTACAGGGACGTATTCTGGCGGAAGCGGTCCAAAACCTTGAAACCTGGCCCCAGGACACTCTTCATCTGTTTGATAATCTTGCCTGTTTCCTTCTGCGAGGTCTCTTCCTCAAGGCGTATCTCTATTCCTGAAACCTCTTCCTCGTAGCCCAGGAGTTGTCTCATCTGGTCCAACGGAAGGATGATCAGTTCTTCATCAATCTGCTGGTTGACAGTAAAGATCCCGGATGGCCTCATCCGTATGGATTCGATGGATGCAGCAGGATTCGAGAGGGAAAAGGTCCTGTCCCTGGCAGGGAAATAAATCGTAGCTGAAGAAAGGAAAGCCGGATTCATCCCCATCTTGTAGGCGAGACCGGCTCCGACGACCATTTGGGGAAGCTGTCCCTTGTAAAGGGAGAATACTCCGGTGGTGATGTGTTCTGCCAGGGAAGAGTCGTTCTCATAAGACTCATCCACTCCCTTGGCTTTGGCTATTCCCTGATGATCCTCGTAATCGACGAACACATTCTCTTCGAGCACGGGATAACATTCCTTGACTGAAGGAAGGCTGGCAATGGTTTCGAACGCTTCTCCCTTTGGTACGAATACCTTGCCCTTGGCTGGAACGACAAGGATGTCAGGCTCGACATTGCTCAGGGTTGATTTCACGAGCTCGTCGAAGCCATTGTACACGGAGAGTATTATTACCAGTGCAGCAGTACCGATTGCCATGCCGATAGCGCTGATCGCGGAGATTATGTTGATCACATTATGTGACTTCTTCGCGAACAGGTACCTCCGTGCTATGAAGAGCGGCAGGTTCATCTTGATGCCTATTCTGGCTTGTAGGAGTCCTTGAGGGCAGTCGTCTTGTTGAATACGGCTTTGTCCGGGGTGCTGTCGGGATCCCTGAAGTAGTAGCCGGTACGCTCAAACTGGACTGCGATGCCGGAATTGTCTTCCAGAAGTGCAGGCTCGGCATAACCGGTCAGGATCGTGAGTGACTCAGGGTTGAGGAAATCCTTGTAATCCATGCCCTCGGGGATGGAATTCATGTCTTCCTTGATGAAGAGCCTGTCGTAATTCCGTATCTCTATCTCCTTGGCGAAGGCAGTCGGTACCCAGTGGATAGTACCCTTGACAGAGCGCCATACCTCACCTCCGGGCCTTGTGGAAGGATCGTAGGTGCATTTCAGCTCTACGACATTCCCATCACCATCCTTTACAACTTCCTCACATTTGATGATATAGGTGTACTTCAGACGTACCTCTCCTTCCGGCTTGAGGCGGAAGAATTTCTTGGGTGCATCCTCCATGAAGTCGTCCTGTTCGATAAAGAGCTCTCCGGTGAAAGGAACCTTCCTTGACGGACCTTCCGGATCTGCAGGATTCAGAGGGCAGTCGAACCATTCCACCTTGCCTGGCTCCCAGTTGGTGATAGTGACCTTCAGGGGCTTTTGAACGACCATATAACGGTTGGACCTGGCATTGAGGTCCTGGCGGACACACCATTCCAGAAGCTGGATATCCATCATCTGGTCGCGCTTGGAAACCCCGATCTTCTCGCAGAACATCTTCAAAGCCTCGGGGGTATAGCCCCTGCGCCTGACACCGCAGAGGGTAGGCATCCTTGGATCGTCCCATCCGGACACCAGCCCTTTCTGAACAAGTTCAAGGAGCTTGCGCTTGCTCATAAGGGTGTAGGTCAGATTCAGTCTGGCGAATTCGTACTGGTGGCTGGGATAGATCCTGAGAGCCTGGATGAACCAGTCGTAAAGTGGCCTGTGGACATCGAACTCGAGGGTGCAGATGGAATGGGTGATGTGCTCGATTGAATCGCTCTGACCATGGGTGAAGTCATACATCGGATAGATGCACCATTTGTCACCTGTGCGGTGATGGGATGCATGCTTGATACGGTAGAGGATGGGATCCCTGAACATCATGTTGGGAGAAGCCATGTCTATCTTGGCACGGAGTACTTTCTCCCCGTCTGCGTATTTTCCGTCCCTCATTTCCCTGAACAGTTTCAGGTTCTCTTCAACGCTCCTGTTCCGGTAGGGGCTTTCGATGCCGGGAGTCTCAACTGTTCCGCGCCCCTTGCTGATCTCCTCCTGGGTCTGGTCGTCAACATAGGCAAGGCCTTCGTTGATCATCTACTCAGCCCAGATGTAGAGCTGGTCGAAGTAGTCGGAGGCGTAGAGTTCCTTGTCCCACTTGAAGCCCATCCAGCGGATGTCTTCTTTTATCGCGTCAACATATTCAGTGTCCTCCTTGGTGGGATTGGTGTCGTCGTAGCGCAGGTTGGTCTTTCCACCGTATTTCTCCGCAAGACCAAAGTTGATGCAGAGGCTCTTGGCATGGCCGAGGTGGAGATAGCCGTTGGGCTCCGGAGGGAACCTGGTCATGATGCTGTCCACCTTTCCCGACTTGAGGTCGTCTTCGATTATCTCTTCAAGGAAATTCAGTTTCTTGGTCTCTTCCATTTCGATGTCCTTTAACAACTTGCAAAGTTACAAAAAATGTTACTTTTGATTATATTTGTAGATAAGATTAATGCTCCTGATATGATCAAGTCAATGACAGGCTATGGCAAGGCCGAAGCCATCCTGGAGGCAGGTAAACTCACCGTCGAAATAAAAACCCTTAACGGAAAGAACTCCGATGCCAACATAAAGACCCAGCTTATCCCGAAGGACAAGGAACTTCTCATCAGACAAAAGATAGCGGAGTCCCTCCAGAGAGGAACCATAGATTTCTTCATGAGCTGGGAACCGGGTGCAGGTGCCGCCAGGAAAATCAACCCGGACCTTGTCAAGGAGTATTTCTCCCAGATGAAGGAGATCCGGAACAGCCTGACCAGTTACCGGGCCGCCAATTTCGGGGACCAGTCCAGAATGGACAATGAGTTGCTGGCCAACATCATGCGCTTCCCGGATGTGATTGACAATTCCAGACAGGACATAATTACCGAGGAAAACTGGCCGCTTGTTGAAAAGGCTGTCGATGAGGCGCTTGCTGCAGTGAATGAGTACAGGACAAAGGAGGGTGATGCCCTTTACAAGGATGTCACTTCCCGTGTGGGAATGATCATGGCCCTTGAGGATGAGGTTGAGAAACTAGAGGGAGAAAGGCTCGACACAGTCAGGGAGCGTCTTCAGAAAAACCTTGCCGAACTCGGGCAGAAAGTCGATCCTTCCAGGTTTGAACAGGAAATGATCTTTTATCTCGAGAAACTGGACATCAACGAAGAGAAAGTCCGGCTCCGTCAACACTGCAAGTATTTCCTGGACACGATTGATGGAGAACCTTATCCAGGAAAGAAACTCGGTTTCATCATACAGGAGATGGGACGCGAAATAAACACCACCGGATCCAAGGCCAACCATGCCGGAATCCAGAAGATCGTGGTCAGGATGAAGGATGAACTGGAAAAGGTAAGGGAACAGTCAATGAACATTCTGTAGCATGAATGAGAACGTCATACTGATCATTCTCGCAGCGGTGGCGGTTCTCGCAATAGCCGCTATGGTAGTCGTGATACTCTGGAATGCCAGGGAGCGCCGGAGGATCACAAAGGAATTTGAGGATGCCGAGGACGTCCTTCAGGAGCGGATTACGACTCTTACCAGTGAGAAGGCAGCGTTCGAGAGCCTTCTCTCCGCCAGGGAAGAATATGAGACAAAACTTCAAGAAGAGAGAGAAAAGGCTGAGAAGGCCAGGAGTGAAAGGCACGAGAAAGAACTGGAGAACATGAAGGATGTGTTCAAGGCTCTCTCTGCCGAGAACAGCGCCGCTTTTAAGAGCCAGAGTGCAGAATCTATCTCCGAGCTCCTGAAACCCATCCAGGACAAGTTCGCAGAGTTTGACAAAAGTGTAAGGGAATCCCAGAAAGAAAGCGCTGCACAGAGCGCTGCCTTGAAGGAAAACATTGAGAACGTCCTTAAGCGTTCACAGGCTGTGGGTGATGAGGCCAGAAACCTGGCAAATGCCCTTACCGGTTATTCCAAGGTCCAGGGAGATTTCGGGGAGATGCTTCTTACGGACGTACTGAAGAATTCCGGACTTGTAGAGGGCATCCATTTCTATACCCAGGGTGTTATCACCGACAGCGAAGGCCATGAAATCAAGTCTGATTCCGGGAGGACCCTCATCCCCGATGTCATGGTCTTCTATCCTGACGAAACAACCGTGATAATTGATTCCAAAGTTAGCCTCAATTCCTACAAGGAATATATGGTCTCGGAGACCGTGGAGGCCAGGCGCAGGTACGCAAAGGCTCATGTAGAGAGTGTCAGGAAGCATGTGGATGAACTTAAGGCCAAGGATTATGCGTCCTATATTCCTGAGGGCAGGAGGAAGGTCAACTACAACATCATGTTCATTCCTATTGAAGGTGCCTTCAGGCTCATGCTCGAGGAAGATCCGATGCTCTGGCAGGTGGCTAAGGATAACAATGTCTTGATAGTCAGTCAGATGACATTGATTATCGTTTTGAATATGATTCAGATGGCATGGAAACAGGCCAATCAGGAGAAGAATATTGCCGAGGTTTACAAGACAGCCGAAGAACTGATGAGCCAGCTGGGAGGATGGATGGGAAGCTATGTCAAGATAGGGGAGTCGCTTGAAAAGGCCAGGGCTGCTTATGAGGACTCTTCGAAGAAGCTTTCCGAGTCAAACCAGAGCGTGATAAAGAAGATCCAGAAGCTGGAAAGACTTGGCCTCTCTCCAAGGAAGTCCAAAGGCAGGATAAAGACAGGAACACGGCTTCAAGGTACTGAATCAGTGATCCCGACGGACCTTGCAGCAGATCCTGCCGATGAGGCAGGCGTTGAGGGCACAGTTGATGATGAATGATCATGAGAAGGATCCTGTTCTTTGCCCTATGGCTTGCATTATTGACTTCCATCCTTTCATGCAATAAGAGAGAGGAGAAGGACTTCACAATACCATATTCATCGGTTGCACCACCACTTGAGTCATTGCTAACCGCTTCAGTGTGGGATGTTTTGCCGGAGGTGACGGGATTCCATGCTCCATGGGACGGGTTGGATGACAAGACCGAATTCCGTTGTTTCGTGACCGACAGCCTCTTCCTGTTTCGATTTGATGTCCTTGAAGAGACCCTGACATTGAAGGATGGTTTCCAGTCAGAAATGGATGTGGAGCCGGAAGACAGGGTGGAGATATTCTTCTCCCATCCCGGAAAGCTTGACACTTATGTAGGTGCGGAGATGGATCCGGCTGGAAGGATGCTTGATTACAAGTGTACTTATTACAGGAATTTCGATTACGACTGGAATTTCAAGACCCTGGAGTATAGCCATGAGATCCGTGCCGGCGGATATTCAGTGGCCGGAAGCGTTACCCTCGGCGAACTGTCGGAATTCGGGGTTGACATGGATGCCGGGTTCCTCATGGGTGTCTTCAGGGCGGATTTCCGTCCGGACGGAGGGGTGAACTGGTACTCGATGAAGCTTACCGATGACAATAGTGCTGATTTCCATCAGCCCAAGGTTTTCTTCCCGGCCAGGGCAGACAAGGAGTCCTGGTTCCAGATGAGGGGCGCTGTCCTGTCAGTACAGGATCTGGCCACTGTTGATTGGCCTTTGATAGCCAAACTCAGTGGTATCAACACCATTGGAACCCACATGCTTCCAGGCGAGGTCATTGGTTTCATGGAGTCCGGGAAAGGGAGGGCCTTCCTCGATGAGTGCCGAAGATATGGTATAGATGTAGAGCATCAGTTGCACTCGATGGGGGAGTTACTTCCCAGGGAACTCTTTTCTGAAGACTCCACCATGTTCCGGATGGACAGACATGGCCACAGGGTTCCTGACTTCAATTGCTGCCCTCATTCAGAAAAGGCGTTGGAAATAATTGCTTCTAATGCAGCAAAGTTTGCAGAAGTACTTCCCGCTACGAATCATCGTTATTATTTCTGGCTTGACGACAATTCAGAACCATGCTATTGTCCTGAATGCAAAGAGTTATCTGCAAGTGACCAGGCCTTGATCATAGAAAACAGGATGCTGGATTCCATCCGCAAGGTGGATCCGGAGGCGACTCTTGCCCATCTTGCCTACCAGGCAACTTTGCCTCCACCTGTGAAAGTCAAGCCTTCAGAAGGGATTTTCCTGGAGTTCGCTCCTATAGAAAGGCAGTGGGACCGTCCTTTGTCAGACCTCGATGCTCCGGGGCGGAAGGGAAGGATGTCCCATCGGGAGGTGGTGGACTATCTTGAAGATAACCTGAAAGTCTTCCCTGCAGAGACAGCTGTGGTACTTGAATACTGGTTGGATGTGTCCCTTGCAAGCGGATGGAAGAAACCGGCTGTAAATCTTCCATGGCATCCTGAGGTGTTCGCCTCTGATCTGGAAACTTATGCCGGCTATGGAATAAAGAACGTCACATCGTTTGCGGTCTATATGGATTCCACTTATTTCGGATCGTACCCCCGCCAGACATGCCTTTCTGATTACGGGACGATGATGGGAGTTTACAGATAATTCCTATATTTGTAAATTGGATAAGTATAATCGGATGTTCAGGAAAGTTTCAGACAAGATAAAGGAGAAAGGGTTGTCCATGAGGGCCAAGATCACCTTGAGCCTCAGTGCGATCGCAATCACTCTTCTGGTGTCAAGCATTATCTCCATCATGGAGTATTCCCGGATGAGCAACTATGTGTCAGGTTTGATGACTGACAATGTCAGAAGCATCAATGTGGCACAGAAACTTGCTGAAGTCAGCAGCCAGTACAATCTGGAAATCCTTTCCGTCATCGGAGACGAATCAGTCAATACCCTTCCTGACTTCCGACAGGCTGAATTCATGAACCACTGCGACTCCCTCAGGATGTCCCTGATGGGGGAAGAGATGATGCCACTTACCGATTCTGTGATTTATGCTTATTCTGCCTACATGCTCACTTCCATGGAACTCAATGATGTCCTCCTGTCGGATTTCATAGACACCAGGTCCTGGTACTTCGAGAGGCTTCAGCCCCAGTACCAGAGATTGAACAGGTTCATTGACACTCTTGACGAGGCCATCTATCAGGACCTGAAGAAGAACTCAGAGACTTTCCAGAGAGGTTTCTACCGAAGCATTATCCCCGGGGCAGTCGCGGTTCTGGTCGGCCTGCTCCTGATCATCACACTTCTCATGTTCATCCTGGCCTATTATGTCAATCCCATTTACAAGATGCTCTCCGGCCTGAATAATTATCGTACCTTGAATAAGAAGTATTCCTACACCTTCGATGGAGACGACCAGCTCGTGGAGTTGAATGACGGAATCAAGGAACTAGCGGGAGAGAACCAGCAGCTTCGCAAGAGGGTGTCGGATCTCAGGGAGAAGGCAAAGTTATCAACAGATAATCAGAGATGAATATCAAGGTTATAGCTAGGAATGTAGGCTACGCGCTGCTGGTCAGTGCGCTGTTCATGTTCCTGTCCATAATCGTCTCTATACTGAATGGTAACGACAGTGCCCTTGCAGCTTTGATGATCAGTTTCTCACTGACATTCACGGTTGGCATATTTCCGTTCATATTCGTAAGGCATTCCGGTGCCATAAGCCTTAAGGACGGCTACATGATAATCGTCCTTTCATGGTTGCTGTCGTTCATATTCGGAATGCTTCCATACGCCCTCTGGGGAGGTCCTTTTACAGTGGTGAATGCCTGGTTCGAGAGCGTTTCCGGTTTTACGACCACTGGTGCATCCATCCTTGAGAATGTTGAGGGCCTGCCAAACAGCCTTCTTTTCTGGCGTTCCTCCACCCATTTTATCGGCGGTTTGGGAGTAGTCGTCTTCCTTCTCCTGATCATTCCGAGTTCCTCCCAGATGAAATTGCGTCTCACAAACATCGAACTCTCGTCCCTTTCCAAGAGCGGCTACCGCTCCGGTTCGACCAGAATGGTGTACGTGTTCGCCTATGTCTATCTTGGGATGGCAGTTGCTTCTTTCCTGCTTTACCTGCTTGCGGGGATGAGCCCTTTTGATGCGGTCAACCATGCCATGAGCGTAACCGCCACAGGAGGATTCAGTACTAAGAACATGTCCATAGGAGCATTCAATTCAGTGCCTATCGACCTGATCACCATGCTCTTCATGCTACTGTCGTCCATCCATTTCGGCATGATTTACGTGGCGATAGTCACACGTTCATTCAAACCTTTCAAAAATGAGATTTTCAGGTTCTACCTCAGGATCCTGATCATTGTCAGCATAATCGTTTCGGTCTCCCTTAAGGTTCAAGGTGTCGAGAAGGCATGGGGCGATGCCGTCCTTTCCGGATCATTCCATGTGCTCAGTTATGCTTCTACATCCGGATTCGGAATCGGAGACAACAGCACATGGCCCATACTCCCTTCGATAATGCTGATTTTCGTCGGCATTACCTGCGGTATGGCCGGTTCCACCACCGGAGGTATAAAATCCGACAGGTCACTGCTCCTTTTCAAGCAGATCAAGTTCCGCCTTAAGACCTTCCTCCATCCCGCTTCTGTCAACGAGGTCAGGGTCAACGGCCGTGTAGTGAGCCAGGAAAGCATCTGGCCACATATCCTTTACATAGCACTCTACCTTCTTCTTATTATTTTATCCCTGGCTATCAACCTTATAATGAATCCCCATGACGGGAATGCGGTTGCTGCCACATTTACTTCCCTCAGCAACGTGGGTCCTTCTATCGGGGACCTAGGAGCGGTCTGCAACTTCAATGCTGAACCTGCCAGTGCAAAGATAATGTACACGATAGACATGTTCATGGGACGTGTCGAGATCTATCCTATACTGGCTGTACTGATGATGTTTTTCAGCAAGAGCAGCAAGTGATGGACCGGAGCGGTTTTTTCTACAAGAGATTCAGGGACCATTTCCCTTACGGGATTACCTCTGACCAGGACAGGTTGTTCTCTGACATCGCCGATTTCATCACAGGTGACGATCATGATATCCTGGTGGTCAACGGTTATGCCGGAACAGGTAAGACCACAGCGCTGGCTGCTGTCATCGAAGCCTTGGACGACCTCAGGCCCAGGCGTTCCGAAACTTCCGAAGGGGGTGAAGGATTTGAGGAAATATGCATCCTTATGGCTCCGACGGGAAGGGCAGCCAAAGTCCTGTCCCAATATGCCGGTAAACCTGCCCGAACTGTCCATAAATGCATCTACCGCCAGAAGTCAGTCGGTGCAGATGGCATGGGGCAGTTCTCTCTTGCACCCAACAAGTCCTCTCACAAGTTGTTCATAGTGGATGAGGTTTCCTTGATAGGGATTGATGATTCCGGGAGGCAGGGTTCGGCCACGTTCGGTACCGGAGACCTTCTTCGCGACCTCGTTGAATTCGTAAGGGCAGGCAATGACTGCAGGCTGATAATGATAGGGGACTCGGCCCAGCTCCCGCCGGTTGGACTTGATGCATCTCCTGCCTTGTCTCCTTCCTACATGGACGGATTCGGCGGGGTGCGATACAGCAGTCTCACTGAAGTGGTTCGCCAGCAGAAGGAGTCCGGAATCCTCCGTAATGCCACCAGGTTGAGGGAGATGATTTCGGAAGCTGAATATGGTGACGTGTGCTTCACTCCCGACCGCATCGGGCTCCGGACCGATGGTTTCGATGACATCGTGAGAATCACAGGAGGCGAGGTCCTTGACACTCTGAACAAGAGTTATTATTCCGATTATTCAAAGGATGACACGGTAGTGCTCTGCAGATCCAACAAGAGGGCGAACCGTTACAATGCCGGAATACGTTCCCAGGTCTTCTACGATGAGGAAAGACTCGTCAGGGGAGAGAAGCTTATGATTGTCAAGAACTGCTATCAGTTCACAGGAGATTCAAAGGCAATGGATTACATCGCCAACGGTGACATGGCGAAGCTGGTCTCCATAAGGAACCATGAGGAAAGATACGGTTTGCATTTCGCAGATGCAACACTTAGTTTCCCGGACTATGATGATATTGAGGTTAAGGCAAAAGTCTGTCTTGACACCTTGGACTCAGAGTCTGCTTCACTTACTTACGAACAGCAGAACAGTCTATATAACGGCGTCAATGAAGACTATTCGGACATCAAGTCCAAGAAGAAACGTTATGATGCCGTAAGGGAGGATCCCTATTTCAACGCCCTTCAGCTGAAGTACGCAAATGCCATCACCTGCCATAAAAGCCAGGGAGGGCAGTGGGGCTGTGTCTTCATCGACAATCCTTTCTGGCAGGATGAACTTACGGTGGATGACCTGAAGTGGCTTTACACGGCACTTACCAGGGCTGTTGAAAAAGTCTATCTGGTGAATTTCAAGGATGATTATTTTGAAAAACCATAGTGTTATGAAGAAACTTTTTATTATGCTGCTCCTCTGCGCTGCCTATGTGCTTTCGGCGCAGGAGACGAACCGTATTCCCCGTTCATGGAGATGGACAGGGGACCATCAAGTCGCGTTCACCCATGATTTGGGCCGTCAGTCAGAAGATGATTTCGTCCTGGATGCCGCTACCCATAAGGTGATTCCAGGAGCAGTGATTCCGGGAATGGCTGCCGGAATGCTCCCCAGGATGCAGGGAAATGCCATGCCTGTGAGAATCCCGGGTGCAGAAAATCTGACGTACTCTCCCGACTCGACCAAGATGGCTTTTACCAGGGCCAACGACCTCTGGGTACTGGATGTTGCCACAAAGAAAGAGACAAGGCTTACGTTTGACGGGTCTGACGTCATCCTGAACGGTTACGCATCCTGGGTTTACTATGAGGAAATACTTGGCAGGGGCTCAAGGTATTGTGCTTTCTGGTGGTCTCCAGACTCGAAGAAGATAGGATTCTACCGTTTTGACAACACCGAGGTCCCGTTCTTCCCAATCTATTCCCCCGTGGCTGTAAATGCCGACCGTTCCGGTCTCCAGCTCGGTTACGGCCAGAATGCCGGAGGTGCCGTAGATCTTGAAGACATGTCTCCTACCGGAGGTTCTGTCAGGATGACCCGCTATCCCAAATGCGGAGATCCCAACCCCAAGGTCCGTATCGGTATCGTGGATGTTGAGAAAGGCGGCACGGCATGGGCCGATTTCGACGAGAATGAGGACCAGTACTTCGGAACCCCATTCTGGGGAGCTGACAGCCAGGCTTTCTTCATCCAGAGGGAGCCGCGAATCCAGAACACGCTCGACCTTTATGCGGTTTCTCCTGTCGATGGTTCCAAGAAGCATATCTATCATGAAACCTACGATACATGGCTCGACTGGATTTCAGGCATGGTCTTCGGACGTGACGGGCTCTATATGGTCCGCTCATTCGAGACCGGATGGGAGCAGATCTATTATCTATCCTATGATGGCAAGACCCTCAGGAGGTTGACATCAGGTGACAACTGGAGGGTTCGTATCATCTCAGTCAAGGAAGGGAAACCGGCGAAGGCTTTCGATGGTACCACTTCAGAAGTCTTGTTCACTGCAGAACGTGACTCACATGTCAGGACAGGTATCTACTTTGCTTTCAAGGGTGCTGTCAGGGCTGTCTCCAATCCTGGTCTAAGTGCCTCGATGGCTAGTGTTTCCCCTGACAAGAAGTACATAGTGGCATCCCAGGGCAATTCCAACACTCCGGACCAGGTCTGGCTCTTTGACATTGCCAAGCCCGCCAAATCCTTCAAGGTTGCTGATTCAGCCGGTCCTGATTTCAATCCATCCAACCCCGAGTTGCCCAGGATCATCACCATGACCACCCACGACGGACTGGAACTACCGGCCTTGATCGCCTATCCAAAGGACTTCGATCCTACAAAGAAGTATCCTGTCCATGTGGACCTTTACGGCGGACCGGATTCTCCCCAGGTTTCCGATCGCTTCCGCGGAACATCAGCCTACAAATGGTACTCTGACAACGGCATTATCGAAGTGGTGGCTGACTGCAGGGCTTCCGGCTACAACGGTCGCAAGGGCCTTGACATGATCTACAAGCATTTGGATGAGATTGAGGTCCAGGACTTCGTAGAATGGGCAAACTACCTTAAGAAACTGCCTTATGTCAACGGAGACAAGATAGGTGTCGAAGGTTTCTCGTTCGGAGGCACGATGACCGCCCTTTTGGTCATGAAGCATCCCGATGCCTTCCATTATGGAATCGCCGGTGGCGGAGTCTATGAGTGGGCCCTTTACGATACTCACTATACCGAGCGTTTCATGTCCACTCCCCAGGACAATCCTGAAGGATATGAGAGGACAAAAGTGACTAATGCTGCAAAGGAATATCCGGTTACCGATGCCAATGACGACGGTTCAGTGATGCTCAAACTTACCCATGGTACCGGAGATGACAATGTCCATTTCCAGAATACCCTCAAGCTCGTAGACGCCCTCCACAAGGAAGGCAAGAAGTTCGAGCTGATGATCTATCCCGATGGAATGCACGGCTATCGTGGCTATCAGGGCCGTCATTTCAGTGCTGCCAACAGGGCATTCTGGCTCAAGTACCTAAAGGGAGAATGATGATAAGGAAGGTTATACTGTCTTCGGCCATGATCCTGGCCCTGTCTTTCTCCTGTTTCGCCCAAAGGGTGACCAGGAGCCGTCAGGTGCCGGGATTGAGACCCTATGACGTGGACCTGGCAGTGATGACCCGGGAGGAAAAGGATTCCGTCCTGATGGTTGCTGAGCTCTGGAAGAACTATGTCGAGTCATTCTCTTCTGCATCGGTTTCTGAAGAGAAGAGACGATCCATGTGGGTTGACGGGATGCCGGATTACCTCTCAGAGTTCGATGACGGAGTGCTTCTCTATTCTTCATTCCGGGAGAACAGGACACTGGACATCCGAAAGATAGGTCCCGGGGTCTTTGAGATCATCGCGCTTACCAGCAGCAAATTGCCAGGAGACGATTACAACGACTGGGTGGAATCCGTTTACAGAGTCTGCGCAGTTGATGTTGCCGGGGGTAAGAAAGGCTACAATCCATTCAGGCTTTGCAACTGGCTGGACGCTGTCATACCGACGCTGTCCAAGACTTCCATGGACGGTTTGGATTATTATTGCGCTCCAGGATGTGAGGTTCCCAGGGATGTGGCTGAGGAAGTTGCCGGTTTCGTGGCTGGGATGTCCGATGAATATGGTTTCAAGATCGAAGAGGGCATACGTTACGTGGTGGCTCCGACTGTGGACCAGTGCGAACAGTTTTCCGGTTATCTTTTCAACGCATATTTGAATCCATTGATGGGTTCTGCAGTTCCAAAGGCCTCCGACACCAGGTTTTATGGACGGGCATTCGGTTCCCATACCTTGATGTCAAACTTTTATGACGATCTTCACGATATCGCCCTTCTGATAGTGCGTTCCTGCATGCCCTCAGCTTTTCCGATGATCCAGGAAGGCTTTGCGACTTTCCATGGAGGATATATGAACGGCTCCTACGAGTCATTGAGATCTTCGCTGAAGACCTATCTGGAACAGAATGAGGAACTCGACTTTTCTGACGAGGACCAGTTCTATGACCACACCCTTCCGGTAAAAGTTGGTGCTTCGACTGTCGTAGTTCCTCTCGAGAGTTTGCTAGGTGCTTTCTTTGTCGAATTTGGCTGGAAGAATGGTGGACCCAAACTCGTCAAGAAACTGCTCTCCTGTCATGACTATTCCGAAGTAATGAAGGTTTTGGGCACAAAGCCGGAGGCGGCAGGTTCGTTTATCCGCAAAATGTTGTAGGATGGGGGATTTCGAGCGATTTATTATAGACAATTCGGAGTCGGACATCGCTCGTCTCCTGTTTTCTTGCAAGAACTGGCCCCGGCCGGACGATCCGGTTTTTGATGGCTTGGATGTCAAGGAACTGGTTACCAGTACCATCGAGGCCAGGAAGAAACTGAGGAAGAAAGTACCAGAATGGTATTCCTTGACTTCCCTTGTCTATCCGCGTGCTCTCTCCGCTGAGCAGTGCAGTTCTTCCGCGACCGCTTTCTACAAGGCATCTGTCGTCCGTGACATTATCGGCAAGGACGGAAGGGTTGCTGATCTTACCGGTGGACTGGGCGTGGATTCCTGGGCTATTTCCCGGGAGGTTGCGATGGTGGTTTATAATGACAGGGATCCCTTGCTTACCAAGGCTGCCACTCATAATTTCAGGGAACTGGGTTCCGGAAACATAGCGATCACTTCTGTAGAGGTCGGACCATCTTCGTTGGGACCGATTCTGGACGGTTTCGCTCCGGATCTCGTCTATATCGATCCTGCCCGCCGGTCTCTTGACGGAAGGAAGGTATTCCTTCTCGAGGAATGCTCGCCCGATGTGCTCCAACTGTTGCCGGAGATTTTCAGAAGTTGCCGGCACCTCCTTCTTAAGCTTTCCCCCATGGCGGACATAAGGATGGTTGTCGAGAGGCTGAACAGATCCTATGAAGCCTTCCTTGAAAAGACCCGGTGGGAAGGATGGAATGGACGATGGATACGTGAGGTACATGTGGTTTCTTCAGGAGGGGAGTGCAAGGAGTTGCTGGTCTGGATGGACAGGGAATGGAATGATTCCTTCAGCATTACATGTGTGGAAGATTCTGAAAGACTGACTTTTCCGGCTGAAGAAATCGCTGCCGCGAAGCCTGTCTTCCCTGATTCAGCATATTCACGTATCATCTTTGAGCCTGGGAAATCTCTTTCCAAGGCAGGGGTGTTCAATGTTCTTTGCCCAAGGTTCGGACTGGTGAAGTTCGCCCGATCCACACACCTTTACACTGTCGCTGGCAACATATCAAAAGAAGAGTTAAGTTTGAAGGTGGAGGCCTTGAGGTCTTTCGGGAAGTTTTTCGAAGTGGCGGAGGTCCTTCCATTTTCCAAGTCCTCACTCAAGGACATCGGGAAGCGTTTCCAGCATAGTGAAGTCTCAGCCAGGAATATCCCTCTCTCCAGCGATGAACTACGTACCAAACTGGGCGTCTCTTCAGGTGACGATGCCCACATTTTTGGGGCAAGGTTGGAACTTCCTTTCGAATCCGGGAATTTCCTCTTTGTCTGCCACAAAATGTAAACTTTTTTGATTAAATTTGATAATTCAATAATCAGATATGTCACAGGATTTCAAAGCAACGGCCCAGAAGTGGCTGGAAGGGGATTTCGATCCCGAGACCAAGATGCAGGTCATAGAACTTAGGAACAACGACCCTGTCGGTTTCGAAGATGCATTCTACAGGAATCTCGAATTCGGTACCGGTGGTCTCCGTGGTATCATGGGTGTAGGTACCAACAGGATGAACAAGTACACGGTCGGTATGGCCACCCAGGGTCTCGCCAACTACATCCTGAGTCATGTTAAAGGTGAAGATATCCGCGTCTGTATCTCCTATGACAGCCGCAACAATTCAAAGATGTTTGCAAAGATCACTGCCGACATCCTGAGTGCAAATGGCCTTCATGTGTTCATATTCGATAACATACGTCCGACCCCGGAGCTAAGCTATTCTATCCGCTACATGGGTGCCACTGCCGGTATCATGGTGACGGCCTCACACAATCCCAAGGAATACAACGGCTACAAAGTCTATTGGAACGACGGAGCCCAGATCGTTCCACCGGTGGACAAGGATATCATCGAAGAGGTTTCTAAGGTTACCGATCCATCGATGGTGAAGTTCGAGAAAGGGGAGCACTGTGGAGAGATCGAATTGATGGGGAAGAAGGTCGATGAGGCCTATTTGCATGACATTCTTTCACTGACCCTTAGCCCAGAGTCCCGAGAAAGGCACAATGACATCAAGATTGTCTATACTCCGCTTCATGGATGCGGCGTGAGGATCGTCCCCGAGTGCCTCAAGAGACTCGGATTCAAGAACGTGTTCAACGTCCCTGCCCAGGACGTGAGTGACGGGGATTTCCCTACAGTGGTATCTCCCAATCCTGAAGAGCCGGCTGCAATGAAAATGGCCCTTGAAAAGGCCGACCAGGTAGGAGCCGACATAGTGATGGCCTCCGATCCCGATGCAGACCGTCTCGGAATAGCTGTCCGCGACAATGACGGCAAAATGGTCCAGCTTAACGGAAACCAGACCGCTTCCCTGCTGACTTATTACATCCTTACCCGTTGGAAGGAACTCGGCAAACTTGACGGAACTAAGTACTGTGTCAAGACAATAGTTACATCCCAGCTGGTTGCTGACATCTGCAAGAGTTTCGGAGTGAAGTGCTATGATGTGCTTACCGGTTTCAAGTGGATTGGCGAAGTTGTCCGCCAGAATGAATGAAATGGCGAATTCATCTGCGGCGGCGAGGAGAGCTATGGTTTCAATGTCGGCGAGTTTGTCCGCGACAAGGATGCTCCAATAGCCTGTTCAATGGTAGCCGAGTGCGCAACTTGGGCAGCCGACCAGGGCCTGACCCTCTACCAGCTGCTCCAGAAGATTTATTCTGAATATGGTTATCGCAAGGAGAGCATGGTTTACCTTGTCCGCAAGGGTAAGTCGGGTGCAGAGGAAATCGCTGCCTTGATGGAGGACATGCGCAGTAATCCTCCGGCAGATCTCGGCGGGACTCCTGTCACCAAGGTTGTGGATTACAATGAGCCTGAGAAGACCGGTCTTCCAAAGTCAAACGTGCTCCAGTATTTCGATGCCGAGGGTGATGTCGTGACGGTACGTCCTTCAGGTACAGAGCCCAAGATCAAGTTCTACTTCGGTGCCACGGCACCCGACCAGGAGACTGTGGAAGCAAAGCTTGATTCCTTCAAGAATCAGTTTATCAAGTAGTTATTTGCTAATAAACCCCGGAGCCGAGCATCTCGTCGTCAGTGGAGTACCAGGCGGCGAACTGGCCGGAAGAAATACCCCTTTGGGGAACGTCGAAGAGGAAGAACAGACCGTTCTTCCTTTTTATTGCCCAAGCATCCTGCAGTGGCTGGCGGTAACGGACACGGACACGGTAGCGACGTACCTCCCCGTCTTTCATTTCAAGGTCGATCCTGATCCAATGGATATCCTCAGGGGCAATCCTCAAGCAGCAGCGCGATAGACCCTTGTGGGAATGACCCTTACCTACGTAGATGATATTCCTGTCAATATCGGTCGCTATCACGAATATGGAGTCCTGGTGGCCTCCTATGTTAAGTCCTTTGCGCTGGCCGATAGTGTAGAACTGTGCCCCGTCATGCCTGCCGACTATCTTTCCCCATGGGTTGTCCTTGTAACGGACTTTCTTGACATGTTTTTTCCCGCTGCGGTAGGTTTCAGTCTGGAAAGTGATTCCTGAATAGTCATACGGCTCCGCCAGTCTCTCCCATTCCTCGTCCCCAAGAGCCATCAGTTTCTCCTCGTCATAACGGTTGGAAGCAGTGGAGCCTTCATTAATCCGCTTGTTGTTGAAGGCTGCGCCTCCGGAGTCTTCGGAAGAGAACCCGGTAATCATCAAGGGTTCGCCTGATGTCTGAAGAAGGGAGGCCAGGGTGTCGTGGGCAAATGAATATTGTTCATTATCAGAGTAGAAGGCATCAAATACCTCAACTACATCACCCTCTTTGGGCACGAGTTTCTGTTTGAGGAAAGTTGGAAGGTCCACCTTGCCGACAAAACAAATTCCCTGCGAATCCTTCTTGTCTGCAGAGGGCAGGTCGGCGAGGGAGGCTATCTTCCTGACTTCCGGTTTGGTGAGATGTCCGATCGGGAAAAGAGCCTTCCCAAGTTGCTCCTGTGAAAGTTGGCAAAGGAAATAGCTCTGGTCCTTGTTGGGATCGACTCCTTCAAGGATCCTCCATTGGGGTTGTCCATCTATAGCGACCTGATTCCCTTCAGAGTCCAGAAGAGGGGCGCGGCGGCAGTAATGACCTGTTGCAACCATGTCTGCACCAAGACCTTGTGCAGCCTTCAGGAATGCATCAAATTTGATTTCACGGTTGCAGAGTACATCGGGGTTCGGAGTACGGCCGGAAGAATATTCATTGAACATGTAATCGACCACCCGCTGACGGTATTCCTTCGAGAGGTCCACGAAATAGAACGGGATGCCGATCTTCCAGGCAACGAGTTCGGCCACGAAACGGTCCTCCTCCCACTCACAATCACCATGAAGGGTAGCGTCGGCGTCATGCCAGTTCTGCATGAACATGGCGATGACATCGTAGCCCTGCTGCTTCAAGAGCAGGGCGGCTACACTGGAGTCAACACCTCCGGACAGTCCTACGCATACCTTCATGATAAGGCAAAGTTAGTCATTCGCTGGAATTTGTACAATTTTTGCTAAATTTGAGAACCGGACAACCACAATTATGAAAACAGTTAATCTGGACATCAATTTCACTGAGTATTCTTCCATCGAAGAAATGTCTCCAGCGGATCAGGCTCTGGTCAGGGAGGCTATCGAGGCCCAGAAGGGTTCCTACGCTCCCTACTCAAATTTCAATGTCGGTGCAGCCCTCCTTCTCGAGGATGGGACTGTGGTTCGCGGATCGAACCAGGAGAACGCCGCCTATCCATCCGGCCTTTGCGCCGAGAGGACTGCGATGTTTGCTGCGAGCGCCAACCATCCAGGCAAAACTATGGTCTGTCTGGCGATAGTGGGTGGATTCAACCATGAGATCGCTCATTCTCCATGTACCCCTTGCGGGGCCTGCAGGCAGGTTATGGCCGAATACCAGACCCTTGGTGGCAAACCATTGAGCATTATTATGTTCGGTACTGAGAAGGCTTGGAAATTCGACCGAGTGGATGACATCCTCCCCTTCATTTTTGACAGTTTCAACGAAAAGTAGTATATTTGTGCGGGGAAAGTCGTGCACGACCAGCTCCCTCTGAATCCCCCCAGGGCCGGAAGGCAGCAAGGGTAGGAGGTTGTAGCGGTGCGATGTACGTAGCTTTCCCTTTTTTCGTGCCTTTTTCTCAACCCATCACCACATCCAGGATCATCATCAGGGCGAAGCCAAGTGCGAATCCTATGGTGCTTATGTTCGAATGCTCTCCCTGAGAGGCTTCCGGGACAAGTTCTTCGATCACTACGTAAAGCATTGCACCTGCGGCGAATGGCAGCAAATAGGGCATTGTGGCAGTGGCAAAGGATGCGAGCAGAAGCACCAGGGCACCTCCGACCGGTTCCACGATCCCGCTTAGGCTTCCGATCATGAAGGATTTCCATCGACTGTTCCCGGCAGCCCTGAGCGGCATTGAAATGATTGCACCTTCAGGAACATTCTGAATGGCTATTCCCAAAGATAGGGCAAGGGCACCTGCCATGCTGAAATCCGAGGTCAAGGCTCCGGCGATGGCAACTCCTACCGCCATTCCCTCTGGGAAATTATGGATCGTAACTGCGAGGGCAAGCATTGTGGTGCGTGATAGTTTGCTTTTCGGGCCTTCCGGTCCGCCTGCCGGATGGATGTGAGGGGTTATCTGGTCGATGAGGAGCAGGAATGCAAAGCCTGCAAGAAGTCCTATCGTGACTGGAATTATAGAAGTCTTTCCGGAACCCAACTCGATAGCGGGGATGATCAGCGACCATACCGATGCAGCTACCATGACTCCGGAGGCAAAACCAAGGAGGGCCTTCTGGAGTTTCGATGGCATGTCCTTTTTCATGAAGAACACGAAAGCGGATCCAAGGGCGGTTCCCAGGAACGGTATCAGAAGTGCTGTAAATACTGCGTTCATGATTACAAGGTAGGCATTTTCGGTGGAATTGTGTATTTTTGAAGAAACATTCTTTAACCATGCAATTGAAACCAATTCATCTTTTCCTTGTTTTTTCTTTAGGAATCCTTATTGCGGGATGTTCCGCCAAAGAAAACTCTTCGCCATCTAAGGATATCTCCTTGCGTTTCAACGACCAGGGGAAATTCAAGATCGTACAGATGACCGACACCCACATTTGCTGGGAGAATCAGGAAGAATATGTCAAGGCACTCGATCAGGAGTGTTACATCCTCGATACCGAAAAGCCGGACCTGGTTGTTTTTACCGGCGATGTGGTTACCGGAATCGGCGCTGACTCTTCCTGGGTCAACTACCTGAAGCCTATGGATGAGAGGGGGATTCCCTTTGTAATCACATTTGGGAATCACGACAGGGAGCAGGAACTGACGGAAAGGCAGCTGGCAGATCTTGTCCTGGCACATCCAATGAGCCTTAACACTGCAGAGTCTGGTTGGCTGGACGATATGGCCGTTGAAATCAAATCCTCGTCCGGAGACGAAGTCGCTGCTTTGTTGTATTGCATGGATTCGGGAGACTATAGCATGAATGAGACGGTTTCTTCACACTATGGCTGGTTCAGGTGGGACCAGGTCGATTGGTATCGGAAGACAAGTTTCGCCTACACCAATGCTCATGGGGGTGTTCCATATCCGGCTTATTCTTTCTTCCATATTCCACTTCTGGAATACGGGGAAACATTCAAGAGCGGCCATGTCGTGTCAGGCGTCCGTGAAGAAGACGAATGCCCAGGTTATCTGAATACCGGACTGTTCTCCGCATTTGCGGAGTGCGGGGATGTGCATGCAGTCTTCTCCGGTCATGATCACGTGAATGACTATGTCGTGAAAAACGACGGCATTTTCCTTATCTACGGAAGATTCTCAGGCCGTAACACGACCTACAATAATCTGCCATTCGGTGCCAGGGTTATCGAATTGACCGAAGGTGACTATGGTCTCCGTACATGGATCCGTGAGGTCGAAGGTGAACCCGTCCAGATGGACACCTTGAAGGTTGAATTTGATTATACCCTTCACAAGGCAACATCCGCCAAAGGGAAAGAGCATGGACTCGTCCGCACAGAATACTCCGGAGACTTTACCGTTCCCGAGGATATCCTTTCCGGTTCGAAGGTGAAGACCGAGGTTGTCGGTTCTCCATTTGTCGTTCGGAAACGGCATCCTTCATCTCACGGTTATGTGCAGTCGGGGAAACTGTATGTCCCTGAGTCAGGAGTCTGGTTCTTCCATGGAACAAGCCGTGGTGTTGCAACAATCAATGTCGATGACTGGACCATAAGCGGAGGTGACCTTTTC
>JAGCWD010000066.1 GCA_017962025.1 Bacteroidales bacterium | reverse complement strand
GTGGTTCTCAACCGTTGCCGCAAGCCTGCCAATGCAGACATCCTGGTTCCGGGAGACACTGTCTGCGTCATAGGTACAACATCCACAAGGGTCCCTTACGAGGAGTGTGACGGAATCCGTGTCACACCAGACGAGGTTGATCTTCTCCTTACTGAAGGAGCCAAGCTCGCTCCAAGCCTTGCGCAAACCAGGATCTTGCGGGCATATGCCGGAGTCCGTCCTCTGGTTTCTGCCGACAACGACCCTTCTGGAAGGAACATCAGCCGTGGAATCGTCTGCCTGGACCATGAAAAACGTGACGGTATAAAGGGCTTCATCAGCATAACCGGCGGCAAGTTGATGACTTATAGGTTGATGGCTGAGATGGCTACTGATGCTGTCTGCCGCAAACTTGGAATAAGTGTCGCCTGTGTCACGGCAAAGACTCCTTTGCCAGGCTCTGAACCTGGTGGTATTGAAAAGGTAGCCAGGAAAATTTGGGATGTCCCGACAACTGCCCAGAAAGCATCTGTGGGAAGATTTGGTTCAAGGGCTGCCAACCTCGATTTCGATGCTGATAACGGAAGTCTCGTCTGCGAATGTGAGCAGGTCTCTGTGGCCGAAGTTGACAGGGCGATTGAATATCTCGAAGTCAATGACCTTGTCGACCTCCGCCGGAGGACACGCTTCGGGATGGGTACCTGCCAGGGAGAACTCTGTGCTTGCAGGGCTGCCGGAAGGATGGCCAGGGCTCGCCAGTGTACTTCAAAGGCCAGGGCCGACCTTAGGGCATTCATGAACGAAAGGTGGAAGGGAATGTTCCCTGTGGCATGGGGAGAGACATTGAGGGAAAGTGCTTATACTCAATGGGTGTACTCGGAAGTCCTTGGTTTGAATGAAGAGATATGAGATTTGACACAATATTGATAGGAGGAGGCCTGTCCTCTCTGGTTTGCGGGATAAAGCTACAGAAGGCCGGAAGGAAATGCCTGATGGTCTCGGCTGGGCAGAATGCACTGCATTTTTCCTCCGGTGCGTTCGGTCTTCTTGGCCGGTTGCCAGACGGGACCCCGGTGGCCGAACCGCTTAAGGTATTGTTTGCCCTTCCCGGAGATCATCCCTACTCGAAGATCGGAACGGATAAGGTGGCCGAGTATGTTGCGTCCGTCCCCAGTTTCTTCCGGGATTGCGGGATTGAACTCCATTCTGTCACTCCCTCCGGAGAGATTAGTTCGGAAGTAGGGGCGGCAATGGTAAGGAACGGTTACAGGATGACACCACTTGGGACTCTGAAACCGTCCTGGCTTGCCATGAAGGATGTCACTCTGCTGGAATCCAAGGATGAGTTTTTGGGAGCCAAGGCATTGATAGTCAATTTTGCCGGCTTCCTGGATTTCAATACCCGATTCATAGCTGAAGCTCTCGAAAAGAGGGGGACTTCTTGCAGGATTGAGGCAGTCAGGCTCAAAGACATAGAGAACATCCGCAGGAATCCGACGGAGATGCGTTCCGTAAATATTGCCCGCGTGATGAGCATCGAAGACAATTGGAAGGAATTCGGCCACATGGTCCAGGACCTGTACAAAGACGAAGACCTTGTAGTACTTCCTGAAGTGTTCGGTTTAGGAGGACTTGAGATTTCCAGATGGCTTCAGGAGATGATTCCTGCGAAAGTCCTGTTCCTCGGTACGATGCCGCCTTCTGTCCCAGGAATCAAGGCCCAGATGCTTCTCAAGAATGCATTCGAATCTGCCGGTGGTACTTTCCTCATGGGGGATACTGCAATCGATCCGACAATTGAAGGGAACACCGTAAAGAGTATAAGGACAGTCAATCTTGGAAATATACGGCTGGAGGCTGAGTCATTCGTCCTCGCAAGCGGCAATCTGTTCGGCAAAGGTTTGGATGCCGCTCCTGACAAGGTAGTGGAACCGGTTTTTGGGCTTGATGTCGATTTCCCTGCAGACAGGAAGGACTGGTGTGACCAGGATTTCTTCTCATGGCAAAACTTCTCCGGATTCGGAGTCATCACGGATTCGTCCTTCAGGGCTATTAAGGGCGGAAGCATAATCGATAACCTATATGTGGCAGGAGCCGAACTTGGAGGATGCAACCCGTTGAAAGAAGGTAGCGGGGCAGGGATAGCCATCTTGACGGCAATGAGCGTTGCGGACAACATTTTAGCAATTTGAGACCATGCAGGAAAAGAACGTCAGTTTCAATAACTTCGAGCAGTGCATCAAATGTACTATCTGCACGGCCTACTGTCCCGTGGTCGCAGTCAATCCTTCCTATCCCGGTCCCAAGCAGGCGGGTCCTGATGGTGAGAGACTTCGTTTGAAGGACAAATACTTCTTCGATGAGAATTTGAAGTACTGCATGAATTGCAAACGCTGCGAAGTCGCCTGTCCTTCCGGGGTAAAGATCGCCGACCTCATTCACTCGGCCAGGAGAAGGTATTCCCGTGAGATGCCTGAGTTCCGTGACAGGATCCTTGCCAGCACCGACCTTATGGGGAAGGCCGCAAGGCCGTTTGCTCCTATCGTGAATTCAATCATTTCCACCAAACCGGTCAAGGGTGTCATGGATCTGATGCTGGATATTGACAAGGAAAGATCTTTCCCAAAGTACATGGGCAAGGGATTCGAGAACTGGTTCAGGAAGAATGCGGCCAAGGAACAGGATTCATTCTCCCGCAAGGTGGCGTTTTTCCATGGCTGCTCCACTGAGTTCCAGCAACCTGAAGTGGGAAAAGCCTTTGTCAAGGTCATGAACGCAGTCGGCTACGGAGTTGAACTGATTGATGAGAAGTGTTGTGGTGTGGCGATGATTTCCAATGGTTTATGGAATTCCGCCAAACGTCATGCGGAGCACAATGTAAAGGCCTTCAATAAAGTTGTTGAAAAAGGACTTCCTGTCGTTGCCACTTCTTCTACTTGTGTCTTTACCATGCGTGACGAGTATCCAGACGTCTTGGATGTGGACAACTCTTCTGTACGTGACAGTATCACAATGGTGGAAAAGTTCCTTTTCGAACTGATAGATTCCGGTAGAGTTAAACTGGTCTTCAAAGACGATTACAGGGCTAGGATCGCCTATCATGTCCCGTGTCACATGGACAAACTTGGCTGGAGCATATTCACAAGGAGCCTGATAGGGATGATTCCTGGAGTCGCGCTTACAGTCTTGGACAGCAATTGCTGTGGTATGGCCGGAACCTATGGTTTCAAGAAAGAGAATTACAATTATTCACAGGAAATCGGGCGCCCTCTCTTCGAGCAGATCAAATATCTGGCTCCGGACTTCGTGTGTTGCGAATGTGAGACGTGCAAATGGCAGATCGAGATGTCCACAGGCTACGATGTCCTGAATCCAATCCTCATCCTGGCTGACGCCATGGACCTGGAAGCCACCACCAAAGCAAACGGTGTCGGCTGACATCCTCCTTCTTTTGCACATTTTTTGTATTTTTGCCGTCAATACAGGTGGGGCGATCTGTCGCGCTGCGGAGTTTCGGCTCCGGGTGAGGAAAGTCCGGACAGGATAGGGCACCCTGCTGAGGAAAGCTCAGATGGGAGAGATCTTATAGCACCGTAACAGAAAAGAACCGCAGCGAGGCAAGGGTGAAAACGCGAGGCAAGAGCTCACGACGTGCGTCGGTGACGGCGCATGGGTACGGTGCCAGGGCCTGCAAGACCAAATATACTGGCAGATGAGGGCTGCCCGTCCGATGCCAGGGGGTAGGTTGCGCAGATAAATGACAGGTTTAAAAACAGAAACCGGCTTACGGCCCCACCTTTATTTATGGAAACAATCAGTCATGAGAACAGGGAAAAACATAATGGCAATCTTCATGATGACACTGTTGGTGCTGTCAACGTCATCATGTTCCGCTGCCAAGGTCAAGCAGTACAAGATCAAGGTAGTTAAAGAGTATCCGCATGATGAGATGTCCTATACTCAAGGGCTGTTCTTCCAGGGTGACAGGATGATCGAAACCACGGGCCAATGGGGTGAGTCAACCCTGAGGCTTGTCGATTTCACAACCGGCAAAGCTCTGAAGAAATTCGACTTTGACAAAAAGTATTTCCTTGAGGGATCTGTACAGCTGGGTGACAATATCTACATCCTGACGTGGAAGAACAAGGTTGCCTTCATCTATGACGCAAGGACCCTCGCTTACAAGCAGACTTACAGCTATGCCCGTGAAGGGTGGGGACTTACTACAGACGGCAAGAGCCTTATAGCAAGCGATGGATCTGCACGTCTCTACTGGCTCGATGAGCAGCTGAAGCAGCAAAAGTCCCTGACTGTAAAGATGAACGGCCGCCCGGTCAATCAACTCAACGAATTGGAGTGGATTGACGGAAGGATCTGGGCGAATGTTTACATGACCGACATGATAGTGATCATCAATCCTGATACCGGTGTCGTGGAGGCTACTGTCGACTGCACCGGTCTTCTTCCGAGGCATCTCAGGGATCAATATACTGACGTTCTGAATGGTATAGCTTACAACCCTTCCACAAAGAAGATATATCTCACCGGTAAATACTGGAAGAGACTTTACGAAGTTGAACTTGTAGAGAAAAAATAGCTATATTTGCATCGAAATAAGCGGGGGTACCGGTTTTTCCGGTTGAGATCATACCCATTGAACCTGATGCGGGTAATGCCGCCGAAGGGAAGCATAATCTCACACACGCCTACAGGGCGGCCCCTCGCATTGATAATTTATTTATTATGCGAGTTTCTTTTTTGTCTTGTACTGCTGTTGCCTTTCTCTGTGCAGCTGCAGTCTCATCTGCCCAGAATTTCAAAGACACAACCAGGACTGAAGTCCTCGAAGCTTCTGTAGTAAAGAGTGTTACGGTCTCCAAGGATGCCCCTTTCGCCGTTGCCAACATCGACTACAAGGAACTGGGTGATTTCTCAAGGTCCGGCAAGGAGATACCTTTCCTGCTTTCGTCCACTCCAGGAGTGCTTTCATGGAGCGAGAACGGAGTCGGGACGGGTACCACATACCTACGCATCCGTGGAGCCGGAGATTCCAGGATAAACGTAACCATCGACGGCGTGCCTCTCAATTCCCCAGAGGATCAGAGCGTCTTCTGGGCAAACATGAACGGTTATTCTCACTTTCTTGAAAGTATCCAGATACAGAGGGGAGTTGGGACGTCTACCAATGGTGACGGTGCGTTCGGAGGAAGTGTGGCTCTGCGCACCAGGGCGCTCTCCTATGATCCGAGTGTGCAAGTTGACGCTTCTTATGGAAGCTATAACACATACAACACAGGCCTTTCGCTTTCCAGCGGCCTGCTTTGGAACCGGCTGGTCCTCGATGCGTCATTCCATACTACAGGCACGGATGGATACATACATGGCACGGCAGGGGAGTCAGGGTCCTGGTATGGCGGCCTTACCTGGCTTGGCAATGGTTTTATCCTAAAATACAGGAATATAGGTAATTATGAGCAGACTGGACAGGCATGGAACGGAGTTACCGCCGGAAACGGTGATTACAGCCTGATGGATGGAAGCTATGACGACGGCAGCTGGAGTTATACGTCAAAGACCGGCATCAAGACCTACAAGGACATGTACAAGGCCGGCCTTGGAGAATTCAACAGCTTGTATGAGAGTCTGGTCACTGGTCCTGACGGTCTGTTTGTAAAAGACGGAAATGGAAAATACTCCACAGAGCGTTTTACCATGCGCGACGGTTCGTTCTGGTCGAAGACAACGGATAACTTCTGGCAGGATCACAACATTCTCTCCCTTGCCATCAATCCGGCTGAAAACTGGATAATCAACCTTGCAGCCCACTACACCCATGGACATGGGTATTATGAGGAATTCCGCCCCGATAATAAACTTAAGAAGTTCGGCCTTACTGATTCGGATGTGAAGAAGACGGATTTCGTCCGCAAAAAAGGTCTCACTCAGGACACCTACGGAGTTGTGGGGAGCGTGAGCTATGAGAATGACAAGTGGGATGTGGTCGGGGGATTCTCGATCCAGCAGTTTGACGGCAACCATTACGGTTTCCTCACCTACATTAAGGATCAGGCCCTGTCCAGCAGGATCCTCGCCTCAGGTCCTTACCGTTACTATGACTCCGATGCCGCCAAATTCGACGGAAGTGCTTATCTCAAGGCAACATATTCATTTGCAAGGAATTGGGAGGTTTTTGCAGATGCACAGTACCGCCGTGTGAGGTATATGACTGACGGAATCAACGACAAATTCTACGAAGAGGGCGGCCGCTGGTACAACCAGCCACTTGACATAGACGAGACCTACAACTTCTTCAACCCAAAGCTCGGCCTGAGTTGGGTGAAGGACTTCAACCACCTCTATGCCTCGGCTGCCGTCAGTCATAGGGAGCCCCAGAGGGACAATTTCACTGACAATTACAAGTATCCTTTCCCTGTTGCAGAGCGTGTGTTCGACTATGAGTTGGGATATAATTACAATTCTTACAAGTTACAGGCTGGCGCCAACCTCTATTACATGGACTATGACAACCAGCTTGTCCAGACCGGAGAAGTGAGCGAGATAGGTGAGCCGTTGACTACCAACATCAAGGATTCCTACAGGACTGGTGTGGAACTGACTGCTGCCTGGAAGGTCTCCCGCCTACTGACCCTGGAGGGGAATGCGGCCCTGAGCATCAACAAACTCAAGGATTTCACTGAGATGGCCAGCGTCGATTGGGATGACTCTTTCAGGCCTATCCACTATGACGACGCCACGCTGGCATTTTCTCCGTCCTGTATTCTCAATGGCTTTATCAGGTTCCGCAACAAAGGCTTTGAAGCGGTCTGGCACACCAATTTCGTGTCAAGGCAATATCTTGACAATACTCAGAACATCGACCGTTCCCTTCCGGCCTACTCATTCTCGGACCTTAACCTGACTTATTCCATGAGCATCCCGAAACTCCTTATCAAGGAAGCGGTGTTCGGAGTCAGGGTAGGGAATATCTTCAATGCACATTATGCCACCAGTGGATGGGTCTATTCATCGATCCTTGAAGACTATAACCATCCTGACAGCAACCGCTATTACCAGATTGGATTCATCCCCATGGCCGGAACGACCGTCATGGGAACCCTTTCACTAAGGTTCTGATTTCTTGTTTCCCAGCAGGATTTTGCGTAAGTTTGCACATTGATTCACAAATCTATGGGTTTGCTATTGACTTTCCTGCTGGGAACGCTCTGCGTTTCGTTCCTCTGCTCTATCCTGGAGTCGGTCCTTCTTTCGACTCCTCTCTCTTTCATAACCATGAGGAAAGAGCAGGGCTACAAGCTTGCCGACAAGTTCCTGGACTATAAGACGGACACCGAGAAGCCACTGGCAGCGATCCTTTCGCTTAACACCATAGCAAACACGATCGGTGCCGCAGGAGTGGGCCGCCAGGCAACTATTCTATTTGGAAGTACATGGTTTGGAATCATATCCGCTATTACCACCCTCCTCATACTCATCTTTGCAGAGATAGTACCCAAGACAATCGGCACTTCCTACTGGAAAAACCTCATGGGCTTCACTACCAGGACGATTTCAGTGCTGATTGTCCTAATGTATCCCCTTGTCATGCTCGTAAGCTTGATAGGGCGTCTCATGTCCACCGGAGAGGATGATGAGGCTTCAGTGAGCAGGGAAGAGGTCACTGCAATGGCCAACATAGGAGTAGAGGAAGGTGTGATTGATTCTGACGAGAACAAGGTCATCCAGAATATCATGAAGCTGGACAATGTCCAGGCATACGAGGCCATGACTCCCAGGATAGTCGTTATGACCGCACAGGAGAACATGACCCTGAAGAACTTCTATAAGAACGACCAGTACCTTCATTATTCAAGGATTCCCGTGTACGGCGATTCTCCTGAATATATTACCGGTTACATCCTGCTCAGCGACGCTTTGGAAGGTCTCGCCGATGACGAATTCGACAAGAGACTGAAAGAATTAAGGCGTCCAATTTCCTATTTCAAGGAGGAAGAGTCTCTCAGCACAGTCTGGGAGGAACTCCTCAAGAAGCGCGAGCAGATGGCCCTGATTATCGATGAATATGGATGCTTCCAAGGAATAGTGACCCTTGAGGATATCATTGAGACAATTCTCGGACTTGAGATCATCGATGAGAATGACCAGGCCATCGACATGCAGCAGTTTGCACGCGAACGCTGGGAGCGCCGTCAGAAGCGTTTCCGCACCATCAACCTTCCTAAGGAAGAAGACAAGGAATGAGGACCGTAATCCAGAGAGTCACCCACGCCAGCGTTACCATCGATTCTAAGATCAAGTCTTCAATCGGCAAAGGCTTGCTCGTCCTTGTCGGCATCGGTGATGATGACACCCAGGAAGATATAGACTGGCTGGTCCGAAAGATCGCCGCAATGAGGATCTTTGATGACAGCGAAGGTGTCATGAATCTTTCTGTCACTGATGTTGACGGTGAAGTCATGGTTGTAAGCCAGTTTACTCTCATGGCTTCCTGCAAGAAGGGGAACAGGCCCTCATATATCAAGGCCGCTGCTCCGGGTTATTCCATACCTATGTACGAACGGTTCTGCAAGTGTATGGAAGCCTCGATCGGTAAACCGGTTGCGACAGGTGAATTCGGGGCTGACATGAAGGTGGAACTCCTGAACGACGGCCCTGTTACCATAGTTCTTGACTCAAAGAACCGGTAGATCCACTCCCATGAAGCGAGTCTTGCCCATATTCCTGGCTTCCGTCCTGCTTTTGCTGCCCTGGACAGCCTCGTCCCAGCTCATTTCGCATCACGGAGTGGTGCCAGGCTCATACGATTTCTGGGTTTATGTTCCACAGGAGAGGGCAGCCAGGGATACTTCACGTCTTCCATTAGTCCTTTTCCTTCATGGTAAGAGTCTGAGCGGGAACAACCTTGAACAGGTTAGGGGATATGGTCCTCTCGAGGCTCTCAAGTTCGGTCTGGATATTGACGCCATTGTACTGGCTCCGCAGGCCCAGGGGGGATGGAGCCCTTCCAGGGTTATGAAAGTCCTCGACTGGACGGAACAGCATTATCTTGTCGATACCAACAGGGTATATGTCTTCGGAATGAGCATGGGGGGATATGGGACAATCGACTTTGTGGGTACATATCCGGACAAGGTCGCGGCTGCCATAGCAATGTGTGGGGGAGGCACGATCAAGAACTTTTCAGGACTTAATAAAGTACCGCTGTGGATCATCCATGGCACGTCCGATTCGTCAGTTTCGTATAAGGAATCGCAGAAAGTGGTCGATGCCATGAAAGCATCCGGCCCGGTTGACCTGCTCCGTTTTGACCTGCATGATGGTGTCAACCATTCCCGGTTGGGTAGGGTATTCTACATGAGCGAGCCATATGACTGGTTTATGAAACACTCCATTGCGGATTCCCTCCGAACAGTCGACCGGACAATCGAAATTACCAAGGAAGGGATGGCAAATGCCTACAGGAGCATGCCAGGAAGGAGGAACCTGAAGGTTGTTGAATTCAAGAAGCCGGCGCTTCGACAGGCTCAGCGACCGGTTCCTGCCACAGAGGCCGCCGAACCGGTAAAAGCAAAAACCACAGCCGCAGAACCGGCAAAAGCGACTACTGAGGTCAATGAGCCTGTCGAAGGGACCGCAGCCTCCGACGGTATCTACATCGTCAAGCCGGGAGACACCCTGGCAAAGATTGCCAAGAAGACCGGCACCACGGTAGATTCATTGTGCGAGAAAAACAATATCACCCGTCGCACAATACTTCACATAGGTTACAGGCTTGTTCTATAGGAAGGCCTTAAGCTCTTCGAAGAAGCGTTGGGTAGGGAAGCCCATCACATTGTAAAAGGAGCCTTCAATGCCGGTGATACCGATATAACCTATCCATTCCTGTATTCCGTAGGCTCCGGCCTTGTCGAAGGGCTTGTAATTGTCGATGTAATAGTCTATTTCCGAATCGGATAAATCCTTGAAATAAACATTGGAAGTGACTGAGAAGGTCTTTTCCTTATTGGCGCTCCGGATTGTCACTGCAGTTATGACCTGATGTTCCCGTCCGGAAAGAAGCTTAAGCATCCTGACTGCGTCATCCCTGTCGGAGGGCTTTCCGAGAATCTCCGTTCCGCATAGGACCATCGTGTCGGATGTGACCAGGATTTCGTCTGGTGAAAGCTCACGATGGAATCCGCGAGACTTGCCTTGAGACATTAATTCAGGCACTTTAACGTGTGGAGTATCAGGAGAATAGTCCTCAATAAAAGAAGTTCTCGTGTCCACGGAGAAATCGAACCCCAGAGAAGCGAGAAGTTCCCTTCTCCTGGGGGAGTTGGAAGCCAGGATTATCCTCTTCCCATTAGTCTCCATATTCCTAGAATTTCTTTTTGTAGACCTGTACGTCGAATTTCCATTGTCCCTGGGCCTTCATCACTTCTTCCATGTGGTGACGGACACAGCCTTTGCCCCCGGGCAATTCAGAAACAATGTCAGCTGCCTCACGGGCTTCGACACAGGCATCTGAAGGAGCCACCCCGATTCCGGCCGCCATGATAACAGGTATGTCAGGAACATCATCTCCGAAATACATTACTTCTGAACGCTTCAGACCATACCTCCTGCAGAAATCATCGAAATCGGCCAGTTTGTCCCTGGACCCGAGGTAAATGTCCTCCGGGGGAATACCATTGCCACCGAAACGGGCGCGGACGCTCTGCGACCTGGCTCCGGTGATAACTGCAACCGGGAAACCATTCATGGAAGCCATCCTGACTGCGAAACCATCCTTGGCATCGAATGTCCTGTAGAGCTGTCCTTCAAGGTCGGCAAGGATGCCACCGTCGGTCATGACACCATCGATGTCGAAGGCGAAACCCTTTATGTCTTTTAAATCTGTCATGCTCTATGATTTGGCTCCACCGAGACCGAATTGGGGAAGGTCTCCAAGATTAAACGTACCACCCTGTTGCTGCTGGCCACCGAGGGAAATCAGTCCGAATTGGGACTCGTATTTGGTGACATTGTCCATAAGGGCGTTAAGGAGTCTCTTGGCGTGTTCTGGGGTCATGATGATCCTGTTGCCGATGTCAGGCTTGGGCAGTCCCGGCAGCATGGTCGCGAAATCGATGATGAACTCGCTGTGGGAGTGGGTGATTATAGCAAGGTTTGAATATGTTCCCTTGGCTATCTCGGGCTTGATTTCGAGACTTATTTCCTTTTTCTCTTCCATGATAGTCTGTGTTTGTGAAGCAAAATTAGTGAAAATTATGCTATATTTGTATTTCTTGAATGCAGTTAGAACGATATGAGCGAGAAAAAAGAGCTTTCTGCGAAGTACAATCCGGCCGAAGTGGAGGACAAGTGGTACTCCTGGTGGCTGGACCATGGATGTTTCCATTCTGAACCCGATAGCAGGGAACCTTATACTATTGTTATTCCTCCGCCAAATGTGACGGGTATCCTTCACATGGGACATGTTCTCAACAACACCCTGAATGATGTCCTCATCCGCAAGGCACGGATGGACGGAAAGAACGCCTGCTGGGTTCCCGGTACGGACCATGCCTCTATCGCTACAGAAAGCAAGGTTGTGGCAAGGCTTAAGGAAAGAGGCATTTCAAAGGAAGACATTTCCCGTGAGGAATTCATGAAATACGCGTGGGAGTGGAAGGAAGAGCATGGTGGGATAATCCTGCAGCAGCTTCGCAAGCTCGGTGCCTCCTGCGACTGGGACCGTACCAAATTCACCATGGATCCGGAACTCTCCGATGCAGTTATCGCTACCTTCTGCTATTTCTACAAGAAGGGACTGATCTACAGGGGAGTGAGGATGGTAAACTGGGATCCGGTAGCCCTCACAGCCATCAGTGACGACGAGGTGATCCACAAGGACACCAAGAGCCACTTCTATCACTTGAGGTACTACATCTCAGATGGAAACGGGAATCCTACCGACAATTACCTGGTCATTGCCACCACCCGTCCCGAGACTATTATGGCAGACTCGGCCATATGTGTCAATCCTGCCGATGAGCGTTATCATTGGCTGAAAGGCAAGAAGGTGCTGATCCCGTTGATCAACAGGGAGATTCCTGTGATCGAGGACAGCTATGTCGAAATGGACTTCGGAACTGGATGCCTTAAGGTCACTCCTGCTCATGATGCCCATGACTACGAGATCGGACTCCGTCACAACCTGCCCATAATCAACATTATCGAGGACCATGGCCGACTCACGGAGGATGCAGTAATCCTAGTCGGAGAGGACCGCTTCGTCGCCAGGAAGAAGATTGTTAAGATGCTGGAGGAAGCCGGTAACCTCGAGAAGGTTGAGGAGTATATTTCTCCGGTCGGATATTCAGAAAGGACAGACGCCGTCATCGAGCCTAAGCTTTCCGCTCAGTGGTTCCTGAAGATGGAAGACCTTGCCGCATCAGCCCTCGACAAGGTCGAGTCAGGCAGGATTAAGTTCATTCCTGACAAGTATCGCAACACCTACCGTCATTGGATGGAGAATGTACATGACTGGTGCATCTCCCGCCAGCTTTGGTGGGGACAGCGGATTCCTGCATATTATCTTCCTGATGGTCAGGTGGTTGTTGAAGAAACTCCCGAAAAGGCACTTGAAGCAGCCAGGAAGATAAATCCTGCTTGTACGGCCGCCGATCTCAAACAGGACGAAGACGTCCTCGATACATGGTTCTCCAGCTGGCTCTGGCCGATTTCGGTCTTTGATGCCGAACGCCCCGGCCATCCCGGGCATGATCCTAACAAGGATCTTTCATACTACTATCCTACCAGCGACCTGGTGACCGGCCCGGACATCATCTTCTTCTGGGTGGCCAGGATGATTATGGCAGGAGGGGAGTTCATGAATGATATCCCGTTCAGCAACGTCTATTTTACCGGAATCGTAAGGGACAAGCTTGGAAGGAAGATGAGCAAGACCCTTGGCAATTCCCCGGATCCTCTTGAACTGATCAAGAAATACGGAGCTGATGCTGTCAGGATAGGAATGCTTCTTTGTTCATCAGCCGGCAATGACATCTTCTACGATGAGTCACAGGTGGAACAGGGACGCAATTTCTGCAACAAGATCTGGAATTCATTCCGTTTAGTACAAGGATGGAGAGTTGATGAATCACTTGAGCAGAGCGATGTCAATGCACTTGCAGTCAAATGGTTTAGGAATAAGTTAAACCAGACGGTCAAGTCCGTCGAAGACCTTTATTCCAAGTTCAGGATCTCGGATGCCCTGATGGCTATCTACAAGCTATTCTGGGATGACTACTGCTCATGGTATCTGGAGGCAGTCAAGCCCGCCTTCGGCGAAGCCATCGACAAGACTACAATGACGGCCACCGAGGAGTTCCTTGAGAATCTCCTCAAGTTGATACATCCTGTCATGCCTTTCATCAGTGAGGAACTCTGGCAGTCGATGTCTGGCAGGGAGGAAGGTGAGACTATCATGTACCAGACCTCACCGGTCACCGGAGAATTTGATGAAAAGGTCATTTCTGACTTTGAAGCAGCCAAGGAAGTTGCCGGAGGAGTCCGCGCAACCAGGCAGCAGAAGAACATTCCACCCAAGGAAGCCCTGGACATCAAGGTCAAGGGCGACTTCCCCATGGAGATGATGCCTCTCGTGGCCAAGCTTTCAAATGTGGGCAAGGCTGAAAAGGTCTTCGAAACCTCCGAAGGCAATGGAGTTTCATTCATGGTGGGCACCGTCGAGATTTTCATCCCCCTTGATGGCTTCGTGGATGCTGAAGCAGAGATATCCAAGCTTGAAACTGAGCTGACAAGGCTCAGGGGATTCCTCGAAGGAGTGCGCAAAAAGCTTTCAAACGAGTCCTTCACGGCCCATGCTCCGGAGAAAGTCGTGGCTATAGAGCGCAAGAAGGAGGCTGATGCCCTTCTAAAGATAGAAAATATAGAGAAGAGTCTTAAATCATTGAAATCCAAGTAAAGAAACTAAATAGTTTTAGGTATTAACTTTTTTGTTATGGTATATTCCGAGACATTTTTCCCGGTCAGATATTACGAAACGGACCAGATGGGCATAGTCCATCACTCGAATTACATCAGGTATTTCGAGTGCGCGCGCAACAATATGATGCGCGAGTTCGGCTATCCTATCGAAATGTGCGAGGAAGACGGAGTCACAATCCCTATCGTGACAGTCGAATGCCATTACAAGCATCCTGCAAAGATGGGGGATGACCTCAGGGTTGTAGCCATGATAGACGAGGCTCCTCTGGCAAAACTCCGCATCCGTCAGGCTGTATATAATCAGGACAATGTCCTATGTGTCGAAGGTCAGGTGGTTCTCGGCTTCCTGAACAAGGCCACCGGAAGACCGACACGATGTCCTGAAAAACTGCTTGAAGCAATTGAATCACATTTGAATGACAGATAAACCTTAAATATTCATGAATATGCTTACATTTATTCCCTTAGGTGTCGTTGGGCCCTGGCAGATTTTCATCATCGCCCTTGTTATTCTCCTTCTCTTCGGAGGCAAGAAGATTCCCGAGCTCATGCGTGGCCTTGGCAAAGGTATGAAGAGTTTCAAGGAAGGAATGAACGAAGTTGAGAAACAGATCGGAGACATCGAGAAGGATATGAACGAGCCTGCGAAGAGTCCCGACAAGATCGAAAAGAAAGAAGAATACAACAAGTAGGAAGTGGAAGAAGAAGAAGAGAAGCAGCCGCTGGAAGGAGCCGAGATGTCCTTCTGGGACCATCTCGAAGTGTTGAGAGGAACCCTGTTCCGCTCAATACTTGCTATTACCATTGTCAGTGTCGTGGTCTTCTGTTTCAAGAAGTTCGTTTTCGACGATGTGGTTTTGGCCCCTACCAGAAGTGATTTCTGGGTTTACAAGCTCTTCAATATGGATGTGAAGATGAACCTTGTCAACCTGGAGATCTCAACCCAGTTCTTCGTCCATCTGAAGGTCGCGTTCCAACTTGGTTTCATCCTGGCTTTCCCTTTCATTATCTGGGAGATCTGGAAGTTCATAGCTCCGGCACTCTACCAGAATGAGAAGAAAACCATCAGCGGAGTGTTCATTGCTGCATCTTTCCTCTTTTACCTTGGCCTGTACATCGGCTACATACTGATAGTGCCGATTTCACTCAACTTCTTCCTGGGCTACAAGATCAGCGATGCGATTGTGAACACGATCTCGCTCAATTCTTACATATCGCTCTTCACCTCTTGCATTCTCGCTTTCGGAATAGTTTTCGAATTTCCGGCAGTGATTGTGATCTTGAACAAACTCGGACTAGTGTACAAGGACACCCTTACCAAGTACCGCAAGCATGCAATAGTGGTTGTCCTTTGCATTGCAGCACTGATAACACCGGCCGATCCTTTCTCAATGATGATAGCTGCTGCTCCGTTGCTCCTGCTATACGAGGCCAGCATACTTGCCTGCAAGCCAAGACCTGCTGAGGAATGATTTCTATAAACGGACTTACCGTAGCCTACGGCGGATTCACCTTGCTGGATAACATAGATTTCCACATCAGCGGGTCCGACAAGATCGGACTTGTTGGTAAGAATGGTGCGGGTAAGTCCACTATAATGAAACTGATCTGCGGACAGCAGAATCCGACTTCAGGTTCTGTTGATAAGCCCAATGACCGTAGGATCGGCTATCTTCCGCAAATTATGGAGCATTCCCGGGGACGGACTGTCATGCAGGAGACTATGACAGCCTTCGATCACATCACTTCCATAGAGAAGGAACTCGAGGGCATCAATCTTCAGTTGACAAGCAGGACTGATTATGAGTCTGAATCCTATCTCGAGCTGATTACAAGGCTCAATGACCTCACTGACACTCTGGCAATGACCCATAGTGAACCCCTTGAGGTCCAGGCAGAGAAGACATTGCTTGGGCTGGGTTTCAAGGACTCTGATTTCCACCGTCCCACCGAGACATTCAGCCAGGGTTGGAACATGAGGATTGAACTTGCCAAGATCCTCCTTTCCGCTCCTGATATCCTGCTCCTCGACGAGCCTACTAACCATCTTGACATAGAGTCCATCGAATGGTTGGAGGACTATCTGAAAGCTTACCGGGGTGCGCTGCTGCTGGTGTCACATGACAGGAAATTCCTGGACAACGTCACCAACAGGACTGTCGAGATCATGCTCGGTCACATCCATGACTACAAGGTTCCTTATAGCAAATATATGGAACTGAGGAAGGAACGGCTCGGACAGCAGCAGGCGGCCTATGCCAACCAGCAGCGGATGATCGAGAAGACTGAAGAATTCATCAACAGGTTCCGATATAAGCCGACCAAGTCAAACCAGGTCCAGTCCAGGATTAAGCAGCTTGAGAAGCTTGACAGGATAGAGATTGATGAGACTGACAATGTCAGCCTGACCGTCAAGTTCCCTCCAGCTCCCAGGGCAGGAGATATAGTTTTCAAGGCTACAGGGTTAACTGCCGGATATCCTGGAAAAGTGGTATTCAAGGATGCAGACATAGAGGTCAAGAGAGGGGATAAGGTCGCCCTGATTGGGCGTAACGGAGAGGGCAAGACCACACTGATGCGCGTTATCACAGGTGAGCTTGCTCCAATTGAAGGAGAGGCCAGGACAGGTTATAATGTCCTGATGGGATATTATGCTCAGAACCAGGAAGATATCCTTGATGGCAGTCTTACTGTCTGGGAGACTCTGGAACGGATAGCTGTTGGTGATATCAGAGGCAGGCTCAGGGATATCCTGGCCCAGTTCCTATTCCGTGGCGAGGATATTGACAAGAAGGTAAGTGTCCTTTCCGGAGGGGAGAGGGCGAGGCTTGGTATGGCTAAGTTCATGCTCCAGCCCTATAATCTCCTGGCTTTGGATGAGCCTACCAACCACATGGACATCAAGTCCAAGGACATACTCAAGCCATCCCTT
>JAGCWD010000065.1 GCA_017962025.1 Bacteroidales bacterium | reverse complement strand
CCCATGAGGTTCTTGCAGACACCTGTACTGGTTGCGCATCATGTGCGACGGTGTGCCCGTATGGCTGCATAACTGTTTAGCGTCTTTAAACTGAATAAGCTAGGGCAGATCAGGAAATCACATTGATGAAGGGCAATGAGGCAATTGCCCATGCAGCGATCCGCTGGGGTTGCGACGGCTATTTCGGCTATCCTATCACCCCTCAGTCCGAAGTGCTTGAGACCCTTGCCGCAGAGAAACCTTGGGAAACGACCGGAATGGTAGTCCTACAGGCAGAAAGCGAAGTATCCTCAATAAACATGGTATATGGCGGCGCCAGCACCGGAAAGAAGGTCATGACTTCTTCATCCAGCCCTGGTGTCAGCCTTATGCAGGAAGGTATCTCCTACATGGCTGGTGCTGAGCTTCCGGCGCTTATCGTTGACGTTATGCGTGGCGGTCCCGGACTGGGAACCATCCAGCCCAGTCAGTCAGACTATTTCCAGGCTTGTAAGGGTGGCGGTCACGGAGACTATCACCTGATAGTCCTGGCCCCTGCATCTGTTCAGGAGATGGCTGATTTCGTCGACCTTGCATTTACCCTTGCATTCCGCTACCGCAATCCGGCCATGATCCTTGCCGACGGTGCTATCGGACAGATGATGGAAAAGGTGGTCCTTCCTCCTTTCAAGCCTCGCCGTACCGAGGAAGAGATAATCAAGGAATGCCCTTGGGCGACCACTGGCCGTGTTGGTGGCAGGAAGCCCAACATCATCACCTCTCTCGAACTCCGCTCCGAGGAGATGGAAGTCATAAACCTTCGTATCCAGGCCAAGTACCGTGAGATCGAGGAAAAAGAGGTCCGTTTTGAGGAGTTCATGCTCGATGATGCCGACTATGCTATCGTTGCCTTCGGCTCTGCTGCCCGAATCGCAAAGAAGAGCATCGAGATTGCCCGTGCCCAGGGAATCAGGGTAGGACTCCTCCGTCCTATCACCCTCTGGCCTTTCCCTACTAGGGAAGTCAGGAAACTTGCCGGGAAAGTGAAAGGAATCCTCTCGCTCGAGATCAATGCCGGACAGATGGTGGAAGACATCCGTCTCGCCGTTGAAGGAAAGGTTCCTGTGTGTCATTTCGGACGTCTGGGAGGAATCATCCCTGATCCGGATGAGGTTGTCGATGTCCTTAAACGTTCATTCTAAACTCGAAAGCCATGACAAGAGAAGAAATCATAGAGAAAGGACAGGTAGTTTACAAGAAGCCTACCTTGCTGAATGACACCCCGATGCATTATTGCCCGGGTTGCAGCCACGGCGTCGTCCACAAGCTCGTTGCCGAGGTTATCGAGGAGATGGGCATGACCGAAAAAACAATCGCCATATCTCCGGTCGGATGTGCCGTATTCGCCTACAAGTACATCGACGTGGACTGGCAGGAGGCTGCACATGGCAGGGCGCCTGCACTTGCCAGCGCCACGAAACGTCTATGGCCTGACAGGCTGGTCTTCACTTATCAGGGTGATGGTGACTTGGCCTGCATCGGTACTGCTGAGACAATACATGCCTTGAACCGTGCCGAGAACATTACCATTATTTTCATCAACAACGCTATCTACGGAATGACGGGTGGCCAGATGGCCCCTACGACACTCCTGGGCATGAAGACTGCAACCTGTCCTTACGGCAGGGAGGTAAGTCTCCATGGTTATCCCCTCAAGGTTACCGAGATTGCGGCCACCCTTGACGGGACATGCTATGTGACCCGTCAGGCGGTTCACACAGTTGCAGCGATCAACCGTGCCAAGAAGGCGATAAGGAAAGCTTTCGAATACTCCATGCAGGGGAAAGGCTCCAATCTCGTCGAGATAGTTTCAACCTGCAACTCTGGTTGGAAGATGAGTCCCGAAAAAGCCAACAAGTGGATGGAAGAGCATATGTTCGAATTCTACCACCTTGGCGATCTCAAGGATGCAGGTGCTGACAAATAAATGAATTGACCATGACAGAAGAGATTATAATCGCAGGATTCGGAGGACAGGGAGTCCTCTCGATGGGTAAGATCCTGGCTTATGCCGGTCTGATGGAGGGAAAGGAAGTGACCTGGATGCCGGCCTACGGACCGGAGCAGAGAGGCGGTACCGCCAATGTGACCGTCATTGTCAGCGACGATCCGGTTTCTTCCCCCATCCTTTCCAGCTATGATACTGCCATAGTGCTCAACCAGCCTTCACTTGAGAAGTTCGAACCAAAGGTCAAACCAGGTGGAACTATCATCTACGACGGTTACGGGATAAGTGAGCCTCCGACCAGGAAGGACATCAATATCTACAGGATCGACGCAATGGACGCCGCTGCCGAGATGAATCTTATCAAGACCTTCAACATGATAGTACTCGGAGGCTTGCTCGAGATCCATCCAGTAGTCAAGATCGAGAGTGTCCTTGCAGCCCTTCGCAAGACTCTTCCCGAGCGTCATCATCACCTGATCCCCAAGAACGAGGAAGCGATACGCAAGGGAATGGAAATAATCAAAAAGCTCTAGTGTAGCTGATTGAAGGTATTATAGGTAGCATATTTACAGTTTTGAGGGACCCCGGACTGTCTTCGTCCTCTGCGGACACATAGAAGACAATGTTCGGGTTCTTTCTGTTATAGGCATTATATAATCCGAAATTCCATCTCCCTTTCCCCTTATGATGCTTTATTCCAATGTCCAGCCTGTGGCTTGGAGGAAGCCTGCAGTTGCCCCTGATCGGCATGCTTCCATCTCTTTCCGGGACAGTGATCGCTCCTCCGGAAGAGTATATCCATGTCAGGCTGGCGCTCCATCCGTTTCCGAAGTATCTGTTTAAGGCAAGGGTAATGTCGTGTAGGCTGTCATACCGGCATGGAAACCATTGCCCTCCGCCTATTGACCCGTCAGGGAAT
>JAGCWD010000064.1 GCA_017962025.1 Bacteroidales bacterium | reverse complement strand
CTATTCGATGGGGTACTTCGAAGTGATCACCTGGGGATAATTGTCCCTGTGACCACCTATCCCCCAGTACTTGTGACCATAGCGGGCTGCAAGTTCACCCCAGTTGTCGACCAGATAGCGGTCCTCCTTGGGCATGGCCTGGTCTGAGTCTGTAATCCAGATCGACTGTGCCTCGCATCATACACAGATGTCAGGATCCTGTTCCTTGACCCAGTTCACAAACCTGTCGTAGTTGTCGTTCTGGCCATCCCACATTCCATTCTGGATATTCCAGTAAAGAAGCCTCAGGTTCGCATTCTCCTGCTTGCTGCAGGACATAAAGAGCAGGGCCGCGAAGATCGCGGCCACGCTCATATACAATAGTTTTTTATTCATATACAAATATACCAATAAAAATTAATTGGAATAACCAGGATTCTGGTCTTTTGCCTCGTCCAATGCCTTGTTGTAGTTGAACTCCTCTACAGGAATCTTCCACAGATGGCACATCTCGGCGATGTGGATCTCCCTTCCGATGGAAGACAGGTCAGTCCTCGGCCAAGGGCAGGCTACGCGATAGTTGGCCTGTACGAGTTCCTCCCACTTACCATGACGTTCTTCGAAGAACCAGTGCTTGGCCTCGTTGAAGGTCTCATAACGCTCCTCTGTGAGCAGAGGCCCGTAGAAGAACTCGTCATAGTTCGAATAGTCGGAAGCCTTATAATCAAGTTCGGGATCTGCAACGGAAGGATCCTTGCCGTAAGCACGCCTCTTGATCTGGTTCAGGGCATTGACAGCATTGGCCATGTCACCTGTACGGGCACAGGCCTCAGCATAGGTGATAAGGACGTCCGTGTAGCGTAGAAGCGGGATATCGATTTGAGACTTGGAACCGGAAGCGTTAGGAGCCCTGTATTTGAGAAGGAGGCAGGTATTCTCGCCATATGTCGTAGCAGAGAATGCATAGTGTGCTATGTTAAGTCCACGACGGAGGTCAGCCTCGTCCCAGTTCTTGATGACGGGATTGTCAAGGTCGGTGTAGTGGGTATAGTAACCGGTCTTGCAAACTGTATGTACTCCGTCATAGAGATATTTCGGATGCGCAGTGTAGGAAAGGTAATCCCAAGTCTTGGAGTCGGTCATGTTGGTCTTGATGTAGAACACTTCCTCGGATGAAGTAGTCAGTCCTTCTCCAAAGACTTTCTCTGCGAATTCATTACTGGAAGAGACCTGTACCAGTGAATATGCACCGCTGTTGATAACCTCGCCTGCGTACCTCTTGGCCTCGTCATACTTCTTCAGATCCAGGCAGACCCAGGCATAGAGTGCCTTGGCTGAGTTCTTGCACGGTGTATCATAATACCTCGCCTTGTCAGGACAGTTCGCAATCGCCTTCTGCAGGTCGGAAACTATCAGGTCGTAGATGGAAGAGACAGGAGACTTGGGAATATCCCACTCGTACATATTCTCTTCTGTACGAAGCGGAACGCTGCCGAAAGTCCTGACCAGGTTCCAGTAGTTGAAAGCGCGCAGGAAATAGAGTTCTCCCATGTAAGCGTCGATCTTTTCCTTGGACATATCGGAAGCCTCAGGAAGTCGGCTCAGAGGAGTGTTGGCCCTCATGATCGCCCTGAACAGGTACTGGAAGTTGGTTCCGCAACGCTGCAGGTGGGTTGTGTTGGTGATGCCGGCATAGTTGCCAGAATTCATGTAGACTCCCTTCGGGTAGATATGTTCGGTGTTGATCTCCAGGCTGGCGAACCAGTTGGAGTTGTATGATGACCTCATCATATCAAGCACGGAAACGACAGCCGAATTGGCCTCGCTCTCGGTATTGTAGAATGTTGCCGTTGAAATATTGTAGGTATATTTCGTTTCATCGAGCCATTCCTGACAGGCAGTAAGGCAGAGAGAGGCGAAAACGACGGCAATGGCAATATATATCTTTTTCATATTCGTCATTCTTTAGAAGTTGACAGTAGCACCGATGGAAGCGGTTTTTACGTTCGGGTATGAGAGGTGGTCGATACCGACGTTGATGTCTCCACCCTTAGAGTTGACTTCCGGATCTACACCTGAGTACTTGGTGAAGGTCAGGAAGTTCTGGGCTGTAACAAAGATTCTCAATCCGGAGAAGACGTGCCTGACTGGAACATTGTACGCAAGCGTTATGTTCTTGAGACGGAGATATGAACCATCCTCGAGGAATCGAGTGGAATACTTTCCTGCGTTGGTGTTGGTGATTTTCGGGAAAGATGCTTTTGAATTGTCCTCACCTTCCTTCCAGCTGTATTCCCAAGCTCTCTTCTCGATGTTCATACCCTGGCTGTAGGACATGTTCCTCATATTGGAAAGGTTATAGATCTTGTTACCCTGGCTGCCCTGGAGGAAGAAGTTGAAATCCCACCTCTTGTAGCGCAAACCTATGTTAAGACCATAGGTGAAGAGAGGGAACGGGGAGCCGGCCATGATACGGTCAGCATCATCGGAATACTGTCCGTCACCATCGTGGTCCACATATTCCATACGGCCGGTCTCCTGGTTGATCCCGCTGTACTCATACAGCCAGAAATAACCGATTGGATAGCCTTCGCGAAGGATATTGATAGGTCCGGAACCATAGTTGGCATAGCTTGTACCCTTGATATCAGTGCCACCTGCAAGCTTGACTATCTTGTTGCTGTTGTGGGCAATGTTGAACTGTGCGGTCAAACCCCAGTCGTGAGTTCTGATAATGTCAGCATCCACATTGAGTTCGACTCCGCTGTTGCTCATGCTTCCGATGTTCTCGGTCGAGCTCACATATCAGGAGGACCAAGGGAGTGATACAGTGTTCAACAGGTTGTAGGTGTACTTGTAGTAGTAATCAGCAGTAATCTTCAGTCTCTGGTCAAAGAGGCCGAGATCGACACCAGCGTTGTACTGTGCAGTAGTTTCCCACTTCAGGCTGCTGGGATAGGTCGTACTCGGATAGTACGAAGTCAGGTTGCCGGTTCCCGTAGCCGCCTTTCCTGAAGACAACAGGTTCTGGGTGGCATAAGGTGAGATGGCAGTTGAACCGGTCACACCGTAACCGAGACGGAGTTTCAAGTCGCTGACCTGACGGATTCCCTTCATCCAGGGTTCGTCAGAAACACGCCATGCAAGTGCTCCTGAAGGGAAATAGCCCCATCTCTGGCCCTCGGAATAACGGCTGGACCCGTCAGCACGGAAGCTGAGGGTAAGCATATATTTGTCCTTGAAGACATAGTTGAAACGGCCAAGCCATGACATAAGCACCCACTGTGAATAACTTGACGAGGGGGTGTTGGGTGTCTCGGCTGCACCGACATTGTAAGTACGGGCTACGTCGGAGATATACCCTGATCCTGAAGCGTTGAGAGTCTTGGTTATACTCTGCTGATAGGAGAAAGCACCCATCAGGTCGAAAGCATGGTTGCCTACAGTCGCCTTGTAGTTGATGATGTCCTCATTGAGGGCAAAGGCCCTGCGAGTGTCGGTGATAGATGCAGAATTGGTTGCGTAGATATACTTCTCCGTAGTGTATGCCTGGTACTTGGCATCCGAAATCTCGGTAGCAAAGTTAGCTGTGATCGTAAGTCCCTTGACCGGCTTGAACTTGATGGACATGTTGGCATCGGTCAAGTCTGTCACAGTCTGATAAGAAGACTCATTTGCGATAAGCAGAGGGTTCTTGATCTCGTGGGAAGACCAGGCGTACCATGAACGGAGATCCTTGTAATTGCCGTTTTCGTCAAAAATGGTAAATGTAGGGGCGGCAGAGAATGTACCTCCAATCATGGAAGAACCGCCGTTACCTCCTTCGTTGGTCTGGTTCATCTTGTCGATGAGAGTGTAACCCAGATTGAGGGTAACATCCAGATACTTGTTGACAGTGGCATCGATGGTACTGCGGATGTTGTACTTGTCGAAATAACTGTTGTCGATAAGGCCGTCCTTGAGCATTGCGGATCCGCTTATGAAATAGCGGATGTTATCAGAACCTCCTGAAACTGTAACGCTGTGGTTGGTAGTAGGAGCCGGTTTGAAAACCTCTTTCTGCCAGTCGGTTCCCTTTCCCATCGCTGCGATCTCGGCATCGGAGAATGCCGGCTCTGAAAGAGTGTTGGAGTTCACAAGATAGATGTTGTAGAACCGTGCCCACTCCTGGGCATCCATCAGGTCTAGTCTCCTGATCTGGTACTGCATACCGCTCTGGACATCGTACTGCACCTTCGCCTTACCGGTCTTTCCCTTCTTGGTGGTGATGAGGACGACACCGTTAGCTCCGCGGCTACCATAAATAGCAGTTGCGGATGCATCCTTGAGGACCTCGAGAGACTCGATGTCATAAGTGTTGATGGATGATGTACTGGAAGGAATTCCGTCGATGATGTACAGAGGATCGTTACTTCCCTTGATGGAGTTGACACCACGGATTCGGATCGAGTAGTCACCCTCCGGACTACCGGTGTTCTGGGAGATAACGACTCCAGGTACACGGCCCTGAAGGGCATACACGGGATCGGTAACAGGGTAGGCAGTCAGTTCCTCTGTCTTCACATGGGATATGGATCCCGTAAGGTCGCGGCGACGCATGGTACCGTAACCGACAACGACTGCATCCTCAAGCCTTTCTACATCGTCAGGCAGGACCACGTTCAAGGTGGAGGATGCTCCAACGGCTGCCTCTACAGTAGAATAGCCGATCGAAGAGAAAACAAGGGTGGATCCCTCGGGTACAGAAATGGAATAACGGCCGTCAATGTCTGTAACAGTACCGTTATTCACTCCCTTTTGCTGTACTCCGGCAGCGACGACAGGCTCGTTACGGCTGTCTGTCACCCTTCCTGTCACGGTCTTCTTCTGTGCCAGAAGTCCCGGAGCGCTAAACACAAAAACAAAGCAGGTTAATCCGATTGTACAGATTACCCGCCAAAAATGATTTTTAGCTCTCATAACTAGATTAGTTGGTATTAGTCTGAACAAATTTACGCATTCTAAAGCATTAAAACAAGTATTTGCTGCTAATAACGGAATTCGCTATTTTTGTAATTACAGTTTGTTGCCAACAGATATGAAGAAGAAAAAGGCTATCGGCGGAAGCGTGATTTCCAGGGTTGAAGAAATGGAAACCTCTTTCGATAAAATAGTTGGGATCGTCAGACGGCTCCGGGAAGATCTTGATTCATTCATCGGTTCAGGTGAGGAAATCAGCAAACTCGAAGGTTACCTTTCCTCCGGAGACTGGAAGAAAGATTTCGAGGCTGATGAGGCTGGACTTATTCCAGAAGGAATCAAACGGGGAGTGTTGTCAGAGGACGGGCTATATGGTCTTCTTGAAGAAATTGACTCCCTTCGTAGCATGATCAATACTGATTGAAATATGAAACAATACATCGATGATAACAAGGAACGGTTCTTCGAGGAACTGTTTTCCCTGCTGAGGATCCCCTCTGTCAGCGCCAAGAAGGAGCACAAGGCAGACATGCGTCATTGCGCCGAAAGGCTGGCGGTCCTTCTCATGGAAGCCGGAGCTGATGAGGCTGCAGTCTATCCGAGTGACGGCAATCCGGTGGTTTTCGGGAAAAAGACCATAGACCCCAAGTTCAAGACTGTTCTTGTCTATGGCCATTACGATGTACAACCTCCTGAGCCGCTTGAGAAATGGGATTCAGACCCGTTCGAACCGGTAATCAAGAAGGATCCGACCGGACGCGACGCCATCTACGGCCGAGGAGCCAATGACGACAAAGGCCAGCTGTTCATGCACATAAAGGCTTTTGAATATCTCCTCCGCTCCGGGAAGCTGAATCATAATGTCAAATTCATCTTCGAAGGAGAAGAGGAAATCAGTAGCCCTTCCCTTCCGGCATGGGTCAGAGCCAACAAATCCATGTTGAAATCTGATGTTATACTGGTATCTGACACTACGATGATTTCAGAAAAAGTACCTTCGATCAACTGCGGCATGAGAGGTATGGCCTATCTGGAAGTAACTTTGACCGGCCCCGACAAGGACCTTCATTCAGGACACTACGGAGGGACTGTTGCAAATCCCATTCAGACCCTGTGTGACATAATCTCCAGCCTGATAGACAAGGATGGTAGGGTCACAGTCCCTGGATTCTATGATGATGTGGTAGAACTGTCAAGGTCTGACAGGGCTCAGCTCGCCCGAGCCCCGTTCGACATGAAGGAATTCAAGTCTTCAGTTGGTGTAAAGGCACTGCGAGGCGAGAAGGGTTACACTCCGCTTGAAAGGATAGGCATCAGGCCATGCCTGGATGTATGCGGGATCTGGGGCGGCTACACCGGCGAAGGAGCAAAGACTGTCCTTCCCTCAGTCGCCCATGCAAAGATCTCCATGCGTCTGGTACCGAACCAGTCCAGCGCCATAATCACCAGGTTATTCAAAAAGCATATAGAGAAGATAGCTCCCAAATACTGCAAGATTGAGGTAAAGCCATGTGAGGGTGGTGAAGGATTCCTGATACCTATCTCCTCTCCCGCATTCCAGGCTGCATCAAAAGCCATGACGGAAGTCTATGGCATCCAGCCGGTTCCCAGCCGAGGAGGCGGGAGTATAGCAGTACTTGCCGACATGCAGAAGATTCTTGGAGTCGACCCTCTCCTCATGGGCTTCGGCCTTGAAAGGGACACCATCCACTCCCCTAACGAGAGTTTCCTTTTGAAGCAGTTTTTCGCAGGTATGGAATCCATAGCCAAATTCTTTGAGTACTATGACAACTGACCAGCTCTATTCCGAAATCAGGAAGAAAGGTTCGATGCTTTGTGTCGGACTTGACACGGACTATCGCAAGATCCCTGAATCCATAAAAGCAGGGAGAAGCGTAATGGAAGCTATCCTGGAATTCAACTGCAGGATAATCGATGCCACAGCTCCCCACTGCGTTGCCTTCAAACCAAACCTGGCTTTTTATGAATATCTGGGGAAGGAGGGAATGGAAGTTCTGGACAAGACTGTTACCCATATAAGGGACAATCATCCCGGTCAGTTCATAATCGCCGATGCCAAACGTGGAGACATCGGCAACACCGCACGGATGTATGCCAAGAGCTATTTCGAAACCTTCGACTTCGATGCCGTGACCCTTTCCCCTTACATGGGAAGTGAGACCGTCGTTCCGTTCCTGGATTATCCGGGAAGGTTTGCAATAGTTGTCGCCCTCTCATCCAATCCATCCTCTTCTGACTTCCAGACCATCGGGAAGGAAGGGAAACCTCTATACATGGTAGTTATTGAGAAGATGATGGAGATCTCCTCACCGGAGAACATGATGTTCGTAGTCGGTGCGACCAAGGCTGATAAGTTCAAGGAGATCAGGACTTTCTGCCCTGACAACTTCTTTCTGGTCCCCGGTGTCGGTGCACAGGGAGGAAGCGCAGAAGATGTCATCGCAGGAGGAGCCAACTCCAAGGGAGGCATCCTCATCAATTCCTCCAGGGGAATAATCTACGCTTCAAGCGGTGAAGACTTCGCACAGGCGGCTGCTACTGAAGCTTCCTCCTCTGCAGTTTTCCCTGTCTCAATACAATTCCATGAATAGGATCCTTTTCACTGCCGTCGTCGCGGCCCTGATGATGACAGGATGTACACATAGTCCGCATCCTTCAACATCTGAAAGTCCTTCTGAAGACGATTTCAGGATGATGATACGCCTTTGGCCGGCCCACCATGACGACACACTGCTCACCGGACAGCTTCTCGAAGCCTTCCGCAAATACGATTTCTGCGACGAGGTCTGGTTATGCACCAACGATCCAATGTCCCATTCCCTATCTTGGCACGAACCCCACGCCAAGGCCATGGGAATCGCCGCGCAGAGATTCCGGGATGCGGGTATCATCACTTCCATGCAGGGAGTGGCTTTGGGACATGGGGATGGAGTAATAGTCGGATCCAACCCCAGCAAGGATTCAACAATCCGCTGGGGCACGATGGTCGGCCCCGATGGCATCGTCACTGGTACGGTCAACTGCCCCAGGCAGCCTGATTACCTTTCTTACATGGAAAGGGCTTTCGCACCCTATGTACGTGAAGTCCATCCACATAGCCTGTACCTTGACGACGACCTCCGTATCACCCAGCATCCGCCGGCAACCGAAGGCTGTTTCTGCGACGACTGCATTGCTGGATTCAATGAGGAATTCGGCCACTCGTTCACTAGGAAGACCCTTGTCGCAGCCCTGGCCTCTAACCAGGATGATGGAAAGATCCGCAGCGAATGGATTGCCTACTGCCAGGAGAGCCTGGCCGGAATAGTTCGGGCCATCTCGAGAGGCGTCCACAAAGTCTCTCCCGAGACCCGGATGGGCCTCCAGCATGCCAATTTCCATCGCAAGCTCCTGGAAGGATGGGACTGGAATCCAATGTTCCGAGCCATGGAAGAGGAAACCGGACTGACGCCCGTCTCCCGTCCCGGCCATGGATATTACAACGACCACGCCCCCCGCGGCATGATCGAGAAAGGCCTCGGCATCGCTAGGCAGATCCGCAGGCTTGAGCCTGGAATCACCCAGATCGCCCCTGAAATAGAAGGTTATGTCCACAAGGCCACCGGCAAGTCTCCTAAAAGCCTCGGCATCGAGACCATGTACTACCTCTCACTCGGAGCCACGCAGATGAGCTATGCAATCATCTGCGGGAACCAGGAGCCCATCTCATGGTATGCCGACAATTATTTCAAGGTCCTGGCCGAATACAAGCACTTCGCCAAGGAATATGCTTCTTTCAACAAGGGGACTGTCCCAGCAGGAATCGACCCTTACATAAGCCGCGACCTTGTCTTCAGGGATGTTGAGCCAGGAGAAGACTCATGGGCTTGGGCTACTACAGATTCCGGTTCACAGGCCTTCCCACTTGCCGCAATCGGCTTCCCATTCGCTCCTGAAGCAGCTGATCCTCTCGTCCGGATGCTGGACGAGGAGGAGGTCCGCGGTGCGAGTGAAGAAGAACTCCGGTCCTTGCTTGTCAAAGGCGGGATCGTGGTGGACGCAGTCTCCTGGAAACGATTGGAGAAACGGGGACTTACAGAAGGGTTTACCGACACCTCTATCGCACCCGATCCGAAATACTCAGGGGCTGTCAAGAGGATCAGGTTCATGCAGAAGGGAGAGGCCCGCCTGGCCGTAGTACCTTCATATTCAGATGACATCAACGGAGCCGCAAGACTCGCGATGCTTCACGCCTTCGACTGGGCATCCGGAGAACGGCTTCCTGCCGTCCTGGAGAGCTTCGCCCAGACCGCCGTTGTCCCAAGGGTTGATCAATCCGGTCTGCTTCGGTCGGTAGCCCTTCTCAATTGCTGTATCTCAGACCAGGAAAACTACATCCTGCGGCTAAGGACTGGCGACCCCAAAGGATCTCCCATACCGGATTTCGTCTGGAAGAGACAAGGCATGAAAGACATAGTTCTGAAGCCTGTCCGTGAGGGAGAGGATATAATCGTGAATATTCCCCTCCTCGAGGACTGGTCTTTCGGTTGGATAGCACTGGAAAGGAAAACAAGATGAACAGGAGGACTATTCGTCAGGCTGTACCGGCGGATCTTGGGGACATAATGAGGGTCCTGGATGCCGCCAAAGGGATCATGCGGTCCTCCGGGAATCTGAATCAGTGGATCAATGGTTACCCATCGGAGGAAGTAGTGCTGAACGATATGGCAAAGGGATGGGGCCATGTCGTGGAGGACAACGGGAGGATCACCGCATACTTCGCATTCATGGAATCACCTGAACCGACTTATGCCAAGATATTCGGCGGGGAATGGTTGGACGATACCCTCCCCTACCATGTAATCCACAGGATGGGGAGCTATCCTGAAGTCCACGGAATATTCAGCAGTATCATCCGGTGGTGCAAGTCTAAAGATCCCAACCTCAGGATAGACACCCACCGCGACAATCACATCATGCAGCACAACATCTTGAAACATGGTTTCATCTACTGCGGAATAATTTACCTGGAGTCGGGAGACGAGAGGCTCGCCTACCAGCTACAGGCACAAAAGAGTCAGGGTCAACCCTAATCAGCGAAGTTCATCTCGTTGAAGAGATAGCCTGCATGGCCTATCTTGTCTACCACGAAAAGAAGGTAACGGATGTCGATGGATATGTTCCTGCAGACTTCCGGATCGAAGACGATGTCGCTCATTGTTCCTTCCCAAACCCTGTCGAAATTGATTCCGATAAGGTTACCGTCGGAGTTGATCACAGGGGAACCTGAATTTCCTCCGGATGTGTGGTTAGTGGCAAGGAAACAAACCGGCTGGTTCTCATGACCTCCCTCCGCGTAGATGTCACGGAGAGTCTGAGGGATGTTGTAATCAAAGATCTCGGGATTGTCCTTCTCGATAATTCCCTTCAGGGTGGAGACAGGGGCATACTCTACACCATCTGCAGGCTTGTAGCCCTGGACATGTCCATAAGCTACCCTCAAGGTAAGATTTGCATCCGGATAGAATGCCTTGTCAGGCTCGAACTCCATCTGTGCCCTCATATAGTCACGGTTCAGAAGACGGATCTGCTCTCCGGTTTCGTTGATTACGGGGCGCAAGGTTTCCATGTACCACTGGTTGAATGCATCTGAAAGCTCGTATGCAGGATCGGAAGTGACCTTGTCGATATCATCAGCCGTCAAGGAAAGTACCCTTGCCTTGTCAGTGAAAATCGATTTGGCAAATAGATCCTTCTGCCATGCTTCTGCACTCCCGTACTGAGCCATCTTCTCCTTGAAATATGCCGGCTTGAACCCGTCTTCCATGCTTGAATCGAAAGCTTTGAGCATAGCTACGCAGATTTCTTCGTCAATCGGCTGGTAATAATCCTTGAAGAAAGACTCTACAGTTCCTTCAAGAGGCCTTTTTGCACTCAGGCTAGCCCTAACATTCGAAGCGAACTGAAGCAACTCTATAGGGCGGATCGATTCGGAATAGATCTCATAGGCATGGTAATAGGGGTTGCGTTTCTCGTAGAGAGCGGAAAGCTTGTCCACAAGACCGTCATATTCGGTACCTTTAGCCCACTGCTTGAACCTGGCCTCAAAAGCCTTCTTGGCTGCAACAGTGTTCATCTTCTTGATTCCCTTGGCCTCACCCTGCCACTTCTTCCAGGCATTTGACACACCGGCAGCCTTTGAAGAATACTGGATGCGGACAGCCTGGTCCTGATCCATGTATCTCTTCATAATGTCGAGCCGTTTTGTACGAAGGTCAATCTTCTGGGGATCAGAGACTTCGGCAACATATTCCACATCATCAGAAACGACATATTCCTTGGTGCTTCCGGGGCATCCATAGACGAAGGTGAAGTCGCCCGGCTGGGCACCTGCGCGGGAAATCTTGAATGATTTCCTGGGACGGAAGGGAACGTTGTCCTCTGAATAGTCAGCAGGCTCGTTATCCTTGCCGGCATAGATCCTGAATATAGAGAAGTCACCAGTGTGGCGGGGCCACATCCAGTTGTCGGTGTCACCACCGAATTTGCCTATGGAGGACGGAGGAGCACCTACCAGGCGGACATCGCGGTAGATCTTGTAAATGAATAGGAAGTACTGGTTGCCATAGTACAAAGCCTCAACTGAAGCACGCAGGCCTTTGCCTCCTTCAACGGCATCCTTGATAAGGCGGGCAGAGTTGACCCTGACCACTGAATCCCTCATAGATTCGGTCATGCTCTTGTCATAACCTCGAAGGACTTCGGAAGTAACCTCTTCCATCCTTTCCAGGAAACTGACTGTAAGTCCCCTGTTGGGCAGCTCGGACTTGCGGTCCATTGCCCAGAATCCATCCTTAAGGTAGTCGTGTTCTACGCTGCTGTGCCTCTGGATGTAGCCGTAGCCGCAATGATGGTTGGTCAGGAGAAGGCCCTCATCAGAAACTACCTCTCCGGTGCATCCGCCACCAAAAAGGACCACTGCGTCTTTCAATGAAGCCTGATTGACGCTGTAAATATCTTCGGCACTGAGCTTGAAACCCTTTGCCTGCATGTCACCGATCCTCTGGGAGATCAGCATGGGAAGCCACATTCCTTCATCAGCCTTCAGGGGCTGGAGGAAAAAAGCGAATGCGGCAAGCAGAAATACTGTTCTTTTCATATCTATGTGTTATTTCTTTTTCTTGAACACGGGAGCCTCAGACTTAAGTGAAGGGACTCCACCTTCGAAATAGGGCCAGCCGTCCTTGGTCCAGAGGATCTGGTCAAGATTCATGCAACGGCCTTTGTACTCATTACCCTTCCAATAAGTGTGGTACGGCATCCAGTCACGGCCTTTGTCATCAGTGACTATCTCTCCGTTGTGGCCGGGACCGCAGAAGACTTCGTCTGCATCCTTGGTGAGGATGACCTCGTCGTAGATTCCTTCGTCACCTGCGATCATGGACTTGCCCGACCTGCTGACAAAGGGTCCCAAAGGGCTCTCAGAGCGGCCTACTATGATGTGGTAGGTACTTTTGTTGGCCTCGCAGCAACTTCCCTCGGAAGCAAAGAGATAGTAATACTTCCCTCTCTTATGGACATAGGTCCCTTCCATGAGGTCACCTGCGACTTTGACTGGTTCACTTCCGGGCTTGACGGAAAGGCCGTCTTCTGAAAGCTCCACTACGTAAATACCGGACTTGCGTCCAACCTCCTTGTCTGTCCTGTGCCTGAGACTTCCCCAGTAGAGATATTTCCTTCCGTCGGTATCTTCGAAGAAGTTTGGATCTATGGAATTGCCGACACCGGTGTTTTCCATGCTCACTATCTTGCCAAGATCCTTGAAAGGACCGGAGGGAGAATCGGAAACGGCCACACCTGACGCGCTCCTGTCATGATCGCCCCAGACTCCCAGAGCATAGTATAGGACATACTTTCCTGCAATATAATTCATGTCAGGTGCCCAAAGAGCTCCACTTGGCTCCCATGAAGGACGGCTTTCCTCGTCAAAAGCCGCACCAACCAGCTCCCAGTTAACAAGATCCTGACTTCTGTAGACAGGAATCTCATAGGTAGCCCCTTCCACCCTGTTTCGGGTCGAATATGCATAGAAGTAACCGTCCCTGGCCCTGTTGTCCAGGACGGATGGATCGGGGCAGTTGTGATCCACTACAGGATTGTCAAAAGTCACAGGTTCCTTGCAACCGGTAAGGAAGAGACCGGATGCCAGTACCAGACAGGCACCGGCCAGGGCAAGAGTTCTCAATGGTCTGTTCATGATTCTGACTATTTGTAATTGTTAAATACGATCGGATAACTTTTCCTTGGCATATGCCAAAGTAACGGTAAATGTCTTCTTCCCTGAAGAAGGGGCATCGTACATGGCATCGTCGAAAATCTGCTCGCAGATTGAACGCAAACCACGGGCGCCGAGCTTGTTCTTTATAGCGGTGTCCACTATCAGTTCCTTGACACCCTGCCCTATCTTCAAGGTCATCCCGTCCATTTCAAATAGCTTGGCGTACTGCTTTAGAACGGCATTCTTGGGCTCTGTGAGTATCCTGAGAAGGGCATCCCTGTCAAGGGCGTCCAGATAGGTGATGACCGGGAGACGGCCTATGATCTCCGGTATGAGACCGTAGGCCCTCATGTCCTGCGCATCAACATATTTAAGAAGGTTATTCTTATCAATCCTCTGCTTCCGGGACGCACCGAAGCCAATAACCTGGGTATTCAGCCTTTGGGCTATCCTGCGCTCGATTCCTTCGAAGGCTCCTCCACAGATGAAAAGGATGTTCTCTGTGTTGACGTGGATAAACTCCTGTTCGGGGTGCTTGCGCCCACCCTTCGGGGGAACATTGATGATATTGCCCTCCAGAAGCTTCAGCATCGCCTGCTGGACACCTTCACCTGAAACATCCCGGGTGATGGACGGATTGTCGCTCTTACGGGCTATCTTGTCGATCTCATCGATGAAGACTATTCCCCTCTCGGCCTGTGCAACATCAAAATCAGCCTCCTGAAGGAGCCTGGTCAGGATACTCTCCACATCTTCCCCTACATAGCCGGCCTCCGTAAGCACAGTTGCATCCACTATTGTGAAAGGAACTCCAAGCATCTTGGCGATGGTCTTTGCAAGGAGGGTTTTGCCGGTACCGGTAGGCCCGACCAGAAGGATATTCGACTTCTCCAGTTCAACTCCGTCGTCGGGTCGGTCGACCAGATTGTGGTTGATTCGTTTGTAGTGGTTGTAAACCGCTACGGAAAGCATCTTTTTCGCCCTGTCCTGGCCGATTACATACTGGTCAAGGAAGGCCTTGATGTCAGAAGGCTTATTGCCATCTTCGATCCTTCCGGCATCCACCTGTGAAGCCGCAGTACCCATTGTGTCCTTGAGATAGTCATGGGCCAACTCTACACAGTCGCTGCAGATGAACCCGTCAATGCCCTGAAGCAGGAACGGAACTTCACGCTCCGGCCTGCCGCAGAACATGCAGTGCCTGCCTTGGGATGGGCCTTTCTTCTCTGGCATTACTTAACTTTCTTGGAGAGGATCTCATCAACCATTCCGTACTCCAGGGCTTCACTGGCAGTCATCCAATAATCCCTGTCTGCATCGGCGAAAACTTTTTCATACGGCTGGCCGGAATGCTCCGAGATGATCTCATAGAGCTCCCTGCGGGTTTTCTCGATCTCCTTCGCAGCAATCATAATGTCGGAAGCCTGGCCCTGCGCTCCTCCTAAAGGCTGATGGATCAGTACCTTGGAATGAGGCAGACAGGAACGCTTACCCCTGGCCCCGGCACAAAGCAGCACCGAACCCATTGAAGCAGCCATACCGGTACAGATAGTGGCCACATCGGGTTCTACCAGCTGCATCGTGTCATAGATGGCCAGACCGGAAGTGACTTGTCCGCCGGGAGTGTTGATATAGAGTGATATATCGGCACTGGGATCAGTAGATGCAAGAAACAGGAGCTGGGCCTGGATGATGTTTGCCACATCGTCGTCGATGGGAACTCCCAGGAATATTATCCTGTCCATCATCAGACGGCTGAACACATCCATGGAAGCCACGTTGAGCTTCCTCTCCTCAATGATTGTTGGATTGATGTAGGCGTCGGTCGCCTTCTCAAAACGGTCAAGGGTCATGGAGCTCAGTCCGTGGCCCTTAACAGCATATTTCTTGAATTCCTTGTCCATAAGACTTATTTCAATTCACGGAACTTTGCTTCTGAAATCCTCTTGCTTGGAAGAGATACTATATCCTTGACAGCAGCGATGACCTTCTCGTTCTCGACACTCTCCTCGATGTTTCGGACCTGACGTTCGTCCTTGAGAATGTTCATGGCCGCATCGGTTATGAACTGCTCCGGGACATTGCCCATCCCGTACATGGCGTACTGATAGGAAGCATAGGCCTTTGCAGCTTCTACCATGTCCTTGTCCTCGATCTTGAGATCAAACTTCTTCATTAGATAACCGCGGACAAGCTGCCAGCGGAAGTCACCGAGGAAGGAATCAAACTCCTTGTCAACCTCTTCCTTTGAAAGCTTACCCTTGTTGCTCTCATAGAGCCACCTCTTGAGGAAAGCCTCGGGAACCTGGACACCGGCTTTGTCAACCAGGTATTTGCGAAGATCCTGAGAGAGCCTGTAGTCGGACTCCTGCTTGTAATTGGCCTCCAGTCTCTCAGCGATCTTGGCATCGAATTCCTCAGGAGTCTTAACAGTATCCTTACCGAAGATCTTGTCGTAGGTTTCCTGATTCTCCGACGCAGGAACGAAAGTCTTCACATTGACCACGGTAGCCTTCCATTTGGGTGCAAGTTCGGCAAGTTCTTCCTTCTTCATCTTCAGCATGGAAGCCCTGTCCGTCTCGTTTGTGAAAGCCTTGGTGACATCGACATCGAACTTGTCATCCACCTTGGCACCGAGGAATTTCTTCTTGGCAGTTCCCTCAACCTTGTTCACTGCCACATATGCTCCCTCGACAGTCCTTTCACCCTGGGCGAAATCAACCACCACATAGTCATCCTCTCCTGCAGCCTCACCTTCCTCGAGCTGACCGTACTGGCGGAGAAGGTTCTCCTTCATCTGGGCCTTTGCATCCTCAGTGACATTGATCTTGTAACAAGGGACCTTGTCTTCCTTGGACAACTCTATGTCGATCTTGGGAGAGAGACCCATGTCGAATTTGAACTCGAAATCGCTGCCACTCTTCCACTCGTTTTCCTTCTGGGACTCGCTTGCGATGGGCTCTCCAAGGATGTGAAGGTCATTATCCTTGATGAAATTGTCCAGCTGTTCTGAGACAATCCCGTTCACGGCCTCATAGAGGGCCTGGTCGCCGTAAATCTTCTTCACCAGCTGAGCAGGTACCATTCCTTTGCGGAAACCTTTGAAGTCGGCGTTCCTTCTATAGGCGGAGAGTCTCTTCTTCTCCTGCTCAGCATAATCCTCACCCTTCAGTGCAATTGTGACCTCGATATTGAGATCGTCGATTTGGTTTTTGATAACTTCCATGATGTTGTTTATGTATTAATTATTATTAGTCTTCCTTTGTGGATAGGCCACCCTCTCATGATAGATCTGGGAAAGATAGCCTTTGAGCACTTCTTTCACAGCGTTAAGCTGCTTGAGGGAAATGTCAGCCTCGTCAAACTGGCCTATATTCATCTTTCCGGCCACAATATTCTCAACGAAGGTGGAGAATGTCTCCGGAGAGTTGTCCTTCAGTGTCCTGGATGCAGCCTCGACACTGTCACAGATCATGAGGATGATCTGTTCTTTGGTCTGGGGCTTACGTCCCTTGTAGAAGAAACAGCTGACATCCGAAGGATCACCTCCTTCATTGAGATACTTGTTATAGAAATAGCCTGTATTTGAGGTTCCGTGATGGGTACGGATGAACTCCGTAATGGGATCAGGAATCTTGTACTCCTCTGCAAGTTCAACACCGTCTGAAACATGGTTGATTATCGCCACTGCACTTTCCTTAGGGGTCAGGCCGTCATGATAACGGGCACCGACCGGTGAAAGGCTCTCATTCTCAATGAAACATGCAGGGTTCTTCATCTTTCCTATGTCATGGTATAGGGCGCCGGCACGGACCAGCAAGGCATTTGCGTCAATGGCCCTGGCAGCCGCATAGGCCATGTTCATGACCTGCAAGGAATGCTGGAAAGTACCGGGGGCCTTGTGTTCCAATTCCTGAAGGAGAGGGTTGTTGGTGTCGCAGAGTTCCCTGAGCCTGGAATTGGAGAGAAGGTTGAACATCTTTTCGAAAAGATAGATCAACGGATAGCCGGCCACAGTCAGCATCGAACCGATGAACATGAACAGGACCGCCTGATAGGGATCGTCACCCGCCATTCCGATCAAACGGAAACCGAAATAGGTAACCAGGAGGCTGAAGAACACAATCAATGCAGTGATGAACTGCTGCCAGCCCTGGTTGAAATATTTGAAGGCAAAGACAGCGACCACACTCGCCACGGTGAACATGACGAAGAGGACGGCTCCGTTGCTTGCGAAAATAAGGAGGGGAAGGAAGGATACGATACACACCGGGAGGTTCATCTTATTCTTGAAGAACGCCTCGACATACAAGGCGGTCAGAGTGAAGGGTACCATGTAGAGGAACCTCGGGGCGAACTTATTGACCAGCAGGGTTACAATGACCGCGATGAGGAATACCAGTATCAGGTACCAGAACCTTCTGGTGTCACTGAATATCCTTTTGTTAAGGAAATAGATGACGAGGAAGAAAAGGAAGGTTATCACCAGTGCGATCAAGGCATTCCCAAGCCAGAACAGGATCCTGGGGCCGCCATAGCCCATATTGTTCTCGTACTCGACCTTATAGGAATCAAGCATCTGGGCGATCTCCGAGGTAACTATCTCATCCTCCGAGACTATCAGTTGTCCTGCACTCACAAAGCCCTGGGTAGTGGAAATCCTGGAAGAATTCTCGCTGTTTACCAGGTCGGTGGTCCTGGAATCATACTCCAGATTAGGGACCACCAGGTCATAAGCCCCGGATGCCCTCAGCACTGAATCGACATTGAACTTGCTGTTCTTGGCAGAGACATCGGACAGGAGTTTCGCCCTTGCCTCGGACTCCTTGAAAACCTCGGTGACAGGACGTTTGGTAACCCTTTTGTCCTTATGGATGTACAGGACGGCTGTTGAAGGATCATCCCCGCGATCCAGCTTGACCCCTTCGTCAGAGACCACCCCGTTGGAATATATCCCATCCAACGAAGAGATGATCTGAGTACGGATGGAGGGATACTCCCCCAGGTCAAGCTTGTCAGCAGCCTTACGCGAGTTATCGACTACCTCCTGTCGATACCTGTAATAAGGGACCAGGGATGTCTTGTTCTTGCTGCGTTCCTCCCTGAGCTGCTCATCAGTCTTCAGGATCGGGAAGTCGAACTGTGCGATAAGGGTCTCATAGGCCCATGGTGAGCCCTTCCTGTAGTCATAGCCGAACTTTGCAGCCCTTGGGAACAGCAAGGTAAGGATAATGAAAACAATGACAAGGGGAACGAGGACCCTGTAATTCACTTTTATGTCCGGCTTCTTCATGTCAAGAATCTATTTGAAAGGGCTTCCGGCCTCCTTAGCGATATACCCGTAGGTAAGTTTGTCGGTAAACCTTGGGAAGAGGTTATGCGCCAGAACGGTAGCCTTCCCGAGACCGGTCAATACCACTTGTGATTTACGTTTTTCCAGACCTTTGGCAAGGTGTCTTGCACACTCTTCTGCACTCATCAGCTTCTCCTCCTTCAGCGGAGTCTCTCCCTGTGGAGACCCATCTGCAGTAAGTGCAGCCTTGCGGACGTTGGACTCAGTGTAACCCGGAGCGAACACCAGGACATTCAGGCCATCCTTAAGATGCTCGATCCTGATGGTGTCCAGGAAACCGCGCACAGCATACTTGGAGGCTGAATAGCCTGTCCTGGCAGGAAGTGCGGAGAACCCGGCGATGGAAATGACTCCCACTACCTGTCCCTTGGATTCGAGGAGGTAGGGCAGGGCGTATTTAGTACACTGGACAGTACCCCAGAAGTTGACGTCCATCAGCGAACGGATGACCGAGAGGTCCAGGTCCTTGAACATCGCCCTCATGGAAATACCGGCATTGTTGACCAGTATGTCAATCTTTCCGAATTTCCAGACAGTCTCCTCAACCAGGTTCCTGCAGTCCTCCTCCTTTGTCACATCCGTCTGGACACACAGAATCCTGTCCGGATCCTGGCAGACTGAAGGAGCAAGTTCATGCATCTTCCCGATGGAGCGGGCGGCCATTACCACACATGCTCCCCGTGAAGCCAATAAACGGGCTGAAGCCAACCCGATCCCCGAGCTGGCTCCTGTCACTATGACAACCTTGTCCTTGAAGTAATCCATCCTACTCGACAGTCATGGCGGCGATGTCGTCACCGTCATACAGACCCGCGTCGAGCTTCGCCTTGATTTCCTTGAAGACCTTGAGGGTATATTCCACATCCTCCATGGAGTGGGCGGCGGTGGATACGATCCTGAATATGATCATTCCCTTCGGAATGACCGGGTAGATGACCATGGAGCAGAAGATACGGTAGTTCTCGCGAAGGTCCTTGGCCATCTTGGTAGCCTGGGCGATACCGCCCTTGATGTGTACGGGGGTCACGCAAGCCTCAGCCTCTCCGATGTCAAAACCTTCATCTTTGAAGCCCTGCTGGATAGCCCTGGTGATCTTCCAGCACTTGGCGCGGAGTTCGTCACCTTCGGGAGAATCGATGATCTCCATCCTCTTGATGTTACCAAGGACGAGTGGCATCGGGAGTGACTTCGCATACATCTGCGAACGCATGTTGGCGCGAAGGAAGTTGATAATCGAATGGGGACCGGCGACAAATCCTCCGATGGAGGCCATGCTCTTGGCAAAAGCACCGATGTACAGGTCGATTCCGTCCATCACACCGAAATGCTCGGAAGTTCCCCTTCCATGCTCTCCCAAAAGTCCGAAACCATGGGCATCGTCAATCAGGATGCGGAATTTATATTTCTTCTTCAGGGCAACTATCTCGTCAAGCTTGCCGAGGGCTCCTGTCATTCCATAGACACCTTCGGTGATAAGCAGGACACCGCCGCCATTCTCATCTGCCTCCTTGCAGGCCCTGGCGAGGACCTTGTCGCAATCGACCATGTTGTTGTGGCGGTACTTGTACTTGCTTCCAATATGGAGACGGATTCCATCCAGAAGGCAGGCATGGCACTCGGCATCATAGACGATCACATCATGGCGGGCAGTGAGGGCATCGATAGTTGAAACTATTCCCTGGTAGCCGAAGTTATAGAGGAAGGCATCCTCTTTCTTCTCGAAGTCAGCGAAAATCTTCTCGAGCTTCTCATGGTAGCGGGTGTGTCCGGACATCATCCTGGCGCCCATCGGATAAGCGAGGCCCCAGTCGGCTGCAGCCTGGGCGTCAGCCTTCCTGACCTCAGGATGATTCGCGAGGCCGAGGTAGTTGTTGAGGGACCAGTTCAGGACCGGTATCCCGTTGAAAGTCATGTGAGGGCCGAGTTCACCCTCAAGCCTGGGATACATGTAATAACCGAATCCCTGCTCGAAATACTGCCCGATAGGGCCACCGGAATCTCTTTCTATCCTGTCGAAAATGTCAAGCATATTGGTAGTTTTTAAGCGTCAATGTTTGCGTAATGTGCATTCTCCTCGATAAACTGCCTGCGAGGCGGGACATCATCTCCCATGAGCATGGAGAAAGTCCTCTCCGCCTCGGCGGCGTTGTCGATGGTGATCTTGCGGAGCCTTCTCTTGGAAGGATCCATGGTGGTGTCCCAGAGCTGCTGGTCGCTCATCTCTCCGAGACCTTTGTACCTCTGGACGGTTATTCCCTTCTCCGATCCCTTTCCAAGCCTTGTGGTGGCCTCGAAACGCTGTTCGTCTGTCCAGCAATAGACTTCCTCCTTGCCTTTCTTTACCAGGTAAAGAGGAGGAGTGGCAAGATAGACGTAGCCGTTCTTGATGAGGTCGAACATATAGCGGAAGAAGAAGGTAAGTATGAGGCAGGCGATGTGGCTTCCATCGACATCAGCATCAGTCATGATGATGACCTTGTGGTAGCGGAGCTTGCTGAGATCCATCCTTTTCTCTCCGTTTTCATCTTCCTGTGCGACTGTAACTCCAAGGGCGGTGTAGATGTTCCGGATTTCTTCGCTGTCGAAAGCACGGTCCCCTGCAGCCTTCTCGACGTTCAGGATCTTTCCCCTGAGAGGAAGGATTGCCTGGATCCTCCTGTCACGTCCCTGCTTTGCGGTACCTCCTGCGGAGTCACCCTCGACAAGGAAGAGTTCGCATTCCTCAGGATTCCTTTCAGAGCAGTCGGCAAGCTTGCCTGGCATACCGGCACCTGTGAGAGCCGACTTCCTCTGAACCATTGCACGGGCCTTACGTGCAGCCTCCCGTGCAGTAGCTGCCAGGACGATCTTCTCAATAATCATCTTTCCAGCTTTCGGATTCTCCTCAAGGTACTGGTCCATGGCGGCAGCAGTGGCCTGGGAAACGGCGGAAGTAGCTTCGGGGTTACCCAACTTGGTCTTTGTCTGACCCTCGAACTGGGGCTCGGCAATCTTTACGGAAACCACGGCGGTAAGTCCTTCGCGGAAATCTTCGGGTGCAAGGTCACCCTTGAACTTTGAGAGGAGGTTATTCTTCTCTGCATAGTTCTTCAGGGACCTGGAAAGGCCCATCTTGAAACCCTGGAGGTGGGTACCGCCTTCTATGGTGTTGATATTGTTGACGTAGGAATAAATCTTCTCGGAGAAGCCGTTGTTGTAAGAAAGGGCGATGTCGATCGGAATCACCTTCTCGCTCTGGACACAGACGGGCTCCGGAATGAGCTGGTTGGCACCGGCATCTAAATAGCTGATGAATTCCTTAAGGCCTTCCTTCGAATAGAAAACGTCGTTGCGGAACTCCTGTTTCCCGGTGGCCTTGGAATCTCCGTTGGCATCGGTCTCGAAGACCTCTACCAGTTGCCTCTCATCGGTAAGGGTGATCCTGATACCCTTGTTCAGGTAGGAGAGTTCCCTCATCCTGGCAGCCAGGGTCTCGTACTTGTAGACTATGGTCTGGGTGAATATGGTCTCGTCCGGATGGAAGGTTATGATGGTTCCGGTGTCATCGCAGTCCCCCACAACCTCGACTGGTCCGAGGGGCTTGCCCTTTGAATATCTCTGGACATGTACCTTCCCTTCACGGTGGATCTCGGCAACCAGGCTGTCGGATAGGGCATTCACGCAGGACACGCCTACTCCATGGAGTCCACCGGAAACCTTGTAGCTGTCCTTGTTGAACTTACCTCCGGCATGGAGGACGGTCATTACAACCTCGAGAGCGGAACGGTGCTCCTTAGGATGCATCCCGGTAGGGATACCACGGCCGTTATCGACAACCCTTATGGAATTGTCAGGGAGTATGGTTACATCGATCTGATCGCAGAAGCCGGCCATGGCCTCGTCGATACCGTTGTCAACAACTTCATATACCAGGTGGTGGAGTCCCCTCTCGCCCACGTCGCCAATGTACATGGACGGTCTCTTCCTAACGGCCTCCAGGCCTTCCAAAACCTGGATGCTACTAGCGGAATACTGTTCTTCCGCCTTCTTCATGTCTTCGTTTTCTACCATTTTCCGAATAAAAAATTTGTCTGTTTTCGGGGGCTTCCCATAAAACAGACAAATATACGAAAAAATCTACAAATTCAGGGTGATTCCGGCCGTTATCCAGAGGTCTTTTTCAGAGTAATACGGGGACCTCTGGATTGTCTCGCAGAGCAGGTTTCCCGACTCCAGCCAGACCCCCAGTTTCCGGTTCAGTTTATAACCCGCCAGAAGCCCCAGGTCAAAGTATCCAGGCACACGGTAGGTCCTTGAGAAATAGTCAGACATAATGTAGCCGTCAGCCGGCATCATATTGAATGCCTGCCCTACCCTGGACGATGAAATGATCGCATTGACTCCTGCATACAGTCGTGAGGAGAAATTGTAAACTGCCCTGAAATCCCCGGTGAACAGGGGGAACTTGAATCCGGCTGTACCTTCGTCATCAAAAGTAGTCTTCCTGAGATGCAGCCCAGCGTCAAAGTCGAAGCCACCGGTCTCGAGCCCCAGGAGGACATCTGCATAGACAAGGCTGTAATCCGCGTAAACGGACCCTATCTTGTAAGGACTCATTATAAGAGGAGAGTCAAGGAAACCGTTATCAATCTTTGCAACTCCTCCGTCCACTTCGAACTGAAGCATGGAGCCGAGGTTACCTTTCACACCAGCCTTAAGGTTTATCTTTTCGATGGTATTGTCAAGGAGTTGAAGGGAAGATCGATAAGTGGAATAGTGGTATGATGGATTGAAATGGTGGTTTGAAGCCAGCAGTGAAGAATAGGTATTGAGGTGGCCGCCACCAGTCAGGTTTGCAAAGATCAGCACGTTATCTGCAGCCCGGTATCCAACATGGACGTCTGGATAGATCAGGCTTCCCTTCTTTAAGAAGATCGGATTGACATTGACGGTGTCAGCCTGCTTGCCATGGAAGATTTTTTCAATCTTAAAACCGAGGCTCAAATCCCAGTTTCCGGATTTGTACTGGTATTTCGGGACAAAGGCTATACGTCCTGCCCTGCCGCTCAGCAAGTCTCCTCCGTATGAAACGACATCACCCTCCAATCCAACGAGTATCCTCTGGGCCTGGCTCAGCACTGGACCGGCATTGGCCCTCAATTGGAAAAGGTTTTCATTCAGCTTAGCCAGTCCGCCATCGTAAAGAGTCTTGCTCAGGCCGCCGGAGATCGGCGGGATCCATACGTCTTCAAAATTCTTTTTCCCGGTATAGTTGAGCCTGTCAGATCCCAAACGGCCGTTCAAGGCTACATCATAGAAGATGTACTTGTCGTCATCCCTGTTCGATGAGTATCTGATATTGAAATCAGCGGCATTATACGAACGATTAAGAAGGATGTCCTTCGTCATCAATCCATAGTACCCGATTCCAAGTGAGAGGATGGACGACTTGAAATTGTACCTGCCATCGAATCCGGCCCTTGTCAGGGCATCATGCCCGTTGAAAGATTTGCCTGGTACCTTGTCCAGTTTATAATAGTCATTAGCCCTGGAATGGTTTATAACATTATACTTGCCGAAATAGGACCCGTGGTTAGCATAGACGCTCATCTGGAAGGGGCCTGCCTGTTCGGGGCTGAACACGAAATCCAGCTGGGGATGGAGAGAGTAGCCGGCTCCCGCCTTCAGATAGAGTTTCTTCCCCCTGTAGGCATCCTTGTCCGGCCTCATCGCAAGCTGGTATGGCTTGAAATTATATGCGCCCTGATAAGGCTTCTCGAAGACCTCGTAGCCGAAATCCATGTCGAACCTCATGAGGGAATCAGGGATGGCCATCTTGGCCTGGGGCTTGTGAACCTCTGAAGGATTGCCCTGATAGATGTTGGTAACCTCGACGGTGGGGTTGAGGTTCTGTGCCAAAGATGTTGCGCACACCAGTATGGCGGCTGCGGTTAATATCTTTTTCATGTTCATCTAGTTCATAAGGTTCTTAAGTTTCCCAAGTCTCATCCTGACATTGTCCAGGACATCGTCAGAGGTCCCCTCAGCAGGCTTGTATCCATTCTGGATACTCTCGAAAGTGGCCTTGGCCTGAGCGTAGTTATCCTGCTCTGCGAAGGAATCTCCCAAGACTATGAATGCCTTTGCAAGCCAGTAGTTCTGGCCTCCTGCCTTTGAAGAGAAGTCATAAACCATCTTCTCCACCGTATCGTACTTACCCTGGTCGTAAGCATCCTGAATCAGCATGTAGGCTGCTTCGGCACCTTCATCGGTTGAAGGCTTGGAGGCAAGTTTCCCGAAAATCTCGAAAGCGGCATTCCTCTCGTTGGTTGAGAGGAGGGACTTTGCCTTGATGTAATCGGCTTCCCTGGATTCTGCTTCAGTGCTCTTCGAGTCCGCCTTGACCTTGTCAGCACATGAAATCGCTGATGAGAAATCAGCGTTCTTGAATGCAGACCTCATCATTCCTACCCTTGCTGTGTGCTTGTTTCCTTCGATCCTGGCTTCACTCAAAAGGGAACTGAAGCCTCCGAAGGCATCGGAATAACGCTGCATCTCATAGGAAAGCCTTGAGAAATTGAGGATAGCAGCTTCCTTGAAAGAACCGTCTCCGGATTGGGCCGCCTTCTTGTACCAGTCACATGCCTGTTCCTTCTTTCCCAGGTTCCGGTAGCATTCGGCGGTGTAGAAGCCAGCCTTGGAAGCATCGGCTCCTGAAGGATAACGCTCAAGATAGTTCTGCAACGATGAGAGGGCCTTGTTCCAGTTTTCGGAGAGGTACAGCTGCTCGGCTGCGGCGAAATACATGCTCTCCTTCTCTCCTGCAGTCTTATTCTTTATGGCTCCCACCTTGTCGGCAAAGTCGATGTACTCGTCGGTCCTTCCTTCGCTCTGGTAGATGGACTCTATAGCTGCAAGTGCATCGTTGGCATATTCAGTACCTGGCATGTCGGTAACGACCTGCTTGTAATAGGCCAGGGCCTTGTCATACTCGGAGATATTCCTTGAAATCATTCCCAGTTCGATAAGTGCCCTCGCTGCCATAGTCTTGTCGTCAGTAGCCGTACGAAGCTTTTCAAAGGTTTTTACGGCGTCATCGTTCCTGTTGATGGCAACATATGCCCTTCCGAGCTCATACATGGCTTCGGAATAATATTCAGCGGACGGCTGGGCCTTCAGAGCCCTTGACAGCACATCCACCTTCTTGTTCCTGTCGCCAAGAAGTCCGTAGGCTATTCCTGCACGGTAGGACGGGTAGAGATTGGAGTTGTACGGGAATCTCTGAAGGGCGCTCTCATAACCCTTGACGGCAGTCTGGTAATCTTTCTTGATGAAGTCGCAATCCGCACGCCTTACTGCTGCGTCCTCGCCTTCAGAAGGATTCCCTTCCTGGAGATACTCGTCAAACCACTTCGCAGCATTGTCATAGTCCTCCATCCGGAAATAGCTGTAAGCCAGGTCATAAGGAATCAACTTCCCTTCCGGTTTCCCATCCAGTGCGGAATTGTTGTAGAGATCCTGGAAGGTCTCGACGGCTTTGTCGTACTGTTCGCTGCGGTAATAGGATTCTCCAAGCCAGTACTTCGTAAGCTGGTTGAATGATTCCCTCTTGTCGGAGTAGTAACCGGCAGCCTTCAGGAGCGGCACGGCATCTCTCCAGGAACCGTTCTTTATCAGCTGGTTTGCACGCAGATAATTGGCCCTCATGTAATTCGACCTCTGGTCCTTGTCCAGGTTGTCGATATTGGCGTAGGCATCGACCGCACCGGAATAATCGTGATTGTAAAGCGATGCAAGTGCCATGTAACTGTAGATCTGGTCTCCCTTGTTCTTATTGGAATACTTAGCTATGTAGTCGTCAAAGACCTTGGGATTGTGGTTGAGGTCAAAGGAAAGCTTCGCATAGTTGAAATGCGCGTCTTCCTGGATGTCCGGATTGTAATTCCTTTCAGAGGCATCCTTGAAAGCATCCAGGGCTGCAACCTTGTTTCCTGTCTGGATGTAACTGTAGCCCATCTGGTAATTGGCAATCTGGCCGATTGAATCAGTGCGGCTCCTCATCTGGGAGAAATTCTCTATCGCTCCCTTGAAATCCCCGGTCGAATAGAGGACCGTTCCGGCGTAGAAATAATCGTCCCGGTCCATGTCACGGCGGCTTTGCTCTATCTTGTCGTAGAATGCCTTAGCCCTTTCTGTGTCGCCTGTGGCCAGGTAGGACTCGGATATGATCCTGGCAAGATGGGACTGACGGTCGGCAGGCACCTCGTCAAACAACTTGACTCCATTCTTGATGACGTAGGAATAGTCCTTCTGCATGAACCGGCACTCAGTCATGTAATAGTTGGAGATGTCGGTGAACCTGGCATCCTTACCTGCCTTTTCGAACCAGGTGTATGCTTCCTTGAAATCCTTGCGGGTGTAGTCTATGTAACCCAACGAGTACCTGGAAGGAGCCGTGTAATCCGAATAGGGCATTTTCTCGCTGCGAGCGAATAGTTGCCTCGCCCTGTCAAGATTGCCTTCCTCGAAAAGGGAATAGGCATGCTTGAACATGAACTCGGCGACCTGGTCCTTGGAAAGCTCTTTCTCCAGGATCTGGTCGAACTCCTCTGCCGCCCCCTTGTAATCTTCAAGGTCGAACATATTCAGGCCGTTGTAGAACCTGATCTGCGGGACGAGTTTTGAGTAAGGGTAAGACCCGATGTAGTCGGAGACCTTAGTTTCATAACCATTCTCCTGGAGACGGACCGAGCAAAGGGTTTCATAACCCTTGGCAAGGACGTCGCCGGTCTGAGAAGCGATCTCTGAGAAAAGGGTCCCCGCACGCTCGAACATTCCGTGGCTGTAGAGCTCTTCCGCACGTCTGAATTCAGTGGCCGTCCGGTCCTGGGCCTGGAGGGACGATCCTGCACAGAGAGCCATTGCGGATAGAATAACCGCGATGAGTTTGGTGTTCATAATTGATTTCTTGCGAAAGTGTTTAGTCTAAATTTACATTCTACAAATTTACTGAATATACTCAAAAAAAAGAAGTATATTTGTACAATCATGGAAGACAAAGGACTACAGGCAACAAAAAACGAGCCGCTGGTTTCATTCAGGGATGCAGACATCATGAATGGCGAGGCCACCGTCATCTATTCCCTGGACATGGAGATTTTCCCCGGAGACTTTGTCTACATTGTCGGCAAGGTCGGTACCGGCAAGACATCCATCATCCGCACCATGATCGGTGAGAACCCCCTTTTGAAGGGTTATGGCCAGGTTTGCGGCCACAAACTGGTGGGAATCAAGGACAAGGAGATTCCTTACCTGCGCCGCAAGGTAGGTGTTGTCTTCCAGGATTTCCAGCTGCTGATGGACAGGACAGTCGAAGACAACCTTGAGTTCGTTCTCAGGGCCACCGGATGGAAGGACAAGAATGCCTCTGACAAGAGGATCCGTGAAGTCCTCGAGGACGTGGGGATGGTACACAAAGCCCACAAGATGCCACATCAGCTTTCAGGAGGTGAACAGCAAAGAATCGCCATCGCCCGCTCACTTCTGAACCGTCCGAAACTGATCATCGCCGACGAACCAACAGGGAACCTTGACAACGAGACCGCCGACGGTATCCTGAAACTCCTCACAGGAATCAACAAGGAGGATGGTACGGCCATCGTCATGGTCACCCATAACAGGAACATATTCGAGAAATACCACGGCAGGATCTTCGTCTGTAAGGATGAGAACTGCGAAGAAAACGTCAATGACGAGGTCATCGACCTGGCCCTGACCATTTGAGATGCATAGGAAAGAGAGATATTCGAAGATCATGGCTTGGTTCGAAGACAACCAGCCCATGCCTGCTACCGAATTGCACTACGACTCCGCCTTCCATCTGCTGATTGCAGTCATCCTAAGTGCACAATGTACCGACAAGAGGGTCAACATGGTCGTCCCTCCCCTATTCGAGCGCTTTCCAGAGCCTTCAGACCTGGCATCGGCGACTTTCGAGGAAGTCTATCCTTTCATTAAGAGCGTTTCCTATCCCAACTCCAAGACGGAACACCTGATTGCCATGGCCGCTAAACTGGTCGAAGATTTTGACTCACAGGTCCCTTCCGACATAGACCGGTTGATGAGCCTTCCCGGAGTCGGCAGGAAAACTGCAAATGTGATAGCCTCTATAGTCTATGACAAACCTGTGATAGCTGTGGACACCCATGTCTTCAGGGTCTCTCACAGGCTGGGGTTGTCAGATGGCAAGACCGTTGAAGCAGTTGAGAAGGATCTCGAATCGTACATTCCTGAGTCTCAGCGTTCAAGGGCCCACCATTGGCTAATCCTTCACGGACGCTACATCTGCACGGCCAGGAATCCCAAATGCGGGAACTGCTCCCTGAAAGAATGGTGCAGGGATTATGGACAGAACAACAAAACCAAATAAATAAAGAAATGAAAAGAATCGTACTCATCCGTCATGACGAGAGCCAGTGGAACAAGGAAAACAGGTTTACGGGCTGG
>JAGCWD010000063.1 GCA_017962025.1 Bacteroidales bacterium | reverse complement strand
TGCCCAGGACTACAAGAGCCTTTACCAGAAATATTCAGATGACGAGAGAGTAACTGCTGTGTACATCTCTCCCGCAATGTTCAAGCTGATCGGTAAACTGCCTGAAGTCAGGATCGAAGACAATGGCGTGGATTTCGGCCCGATGATCAAGTCCATGACAGGATTCTACCTCCTCCAAACTGAAGACAAGGATCTGGCAGACAAGATATTCAGAGATGTGAATAAAGTCGTAGACGGCCATAAGTTCGAGACTTTGATGGAAGTCAAGGAAAAGGGCGAGAGGGTAAATATATTCTCTCTCGGTGACAAAGATTTCCTGAAGAGCCTGTTGTTCACTGCCTTTCAGGGAAATGAAACTACCTTTATTTCCATAGACGGCCTCATTAAGAGGGATGATGTTGAGAATGCGATAGGAGCTGCCGCTAAAGACTTATTCTGATAATCATCATAATTGCATGAAACATAGTGTGTTGATCTTAACGCTCGCGAGCGTTGCTCTGTTGCTCGTAACCATTCCGGTTTCAGGTCAGGAACCTGAGGCTGGAATCGGCGTAAGCAGCAGCCATGAAGAAAGTTTTGAATCCATTGTCTCAGTGATGGGAGAATTTGAAGGGAGAAGCGGGGTTTCCCTGATGAAACTCGGGAAACTTGCCATGTCCATGGGCAAGACAGTAGGCAGAGCTGGAGGAGAATGGACAAGGAAAGTGGCCAAGGCATTCAAAAGGGTCAGCACGGTCTATATGCTGGACTATGGTGAGAGCAGTCCGATAATAAGGGAAGAAATAGAAGCTAAGGTAACCTCCAAGATCATCAAGGACAATCTGATCCTCAGGAACGGAGCAGGCAATTCCGTTTTTGATGAGACCTATGGAGAAACCTCAGCGGACGGCAAACATGTTTCTGACCTGATCATAATCATGTATGACCAGTCCATCGTCGCTATAAAGGGAACAGTGCTCTCCACCGATGTAGAAAGGATAGTCCGCCGGCTTAATAAACAGTTGTAAGGGACGCTTGGATTAATAACAGATTCAAACCCCTCGAAGATTCTTATCATGGATTCTTTCGAGGGGTTTAATCATTATTTTCGCAGTACCTAACCTTGACAGCTATGAATAAGATTGCGCGTCTCAAAAAATGGAATGAGTATCGTTCCTGGCCCGTAGGATTCTATCACATGATCATTGACTCTTTCGAGAAGGGACAGCTGTTTAATAACGACTCTCAGTTTGCATCCGGCATGAACACTGTCGCACTTGGGCAATATATTCACGAAATAAAGATACTGATTTTCGAACTCATGTCCAACCATGCTCATTTCATGATTTGGTCAACCGGCTCTGATGCAGTAGACTTCTTCATCTATCAGAAGAAAAGAATAAATGCCAGGCTTGTAAAGGATGGCTTTCCTCCATTGCCCGATGATTTGGGATTCATGCTTGTGCCAATTGATCCATCAGATACTTACCAACTTCAGAATGGGATCATCTACATCGCAAGAAATCCTCACAAGGCGGATTCTACGATTACACCATCAGGATACTTGTGGGGATCGAGTTATTTACTATTCAGCAATATAAGTAAGATTATACAAAAGAAGCAAGTAAAGGACTACTCGGTTGACTTCATGCGAAACGTCCTTTGCTCCAAAACCAGGCTTCCGGATAACTATTCCTTCAATGACAATCTGGGAATGATCCTCCCGGAATCCTATGTACTGAAACAGAAAACGGAACAGATTCTCAAGTCTGCTTGGAACTATTGCAACAATCTTGTGAAAAATATGGATGCCTATGTAAAAATCTCAGAGAAGATAGGCGCCAAAATTAATATAAATGACCGGGAACTAGACATGATAATCTACACGATCTGTAAAAACAAATACAACGTAAAGTCTTACCTTGAGCTTAGCCTTGATGACAGATGCCGATTGGGTGTACGCCTGTATAAGGAATATCATATTGATGTTAAGAGGATTTGTCGCAAAATAGGAATCGAGCATTCTATTATGTCCGAATTGATTAAGTGAATATACTGCTGGGCCGGGAAAAGATGTGATATTCCGGCCGGGGAGTATTAAATGAACGCCACGGCCGGGAAAACAATGGAATCCGAGGCCGTGGCGTTTAAGGTTGTTGTATTATAGGTGATATGATGCCTGCTAAGGGCCTATCGCTGCATTGAGAGCCTATGGTAGGTGTAGCCGAATCTCTCCAGTGCCGCCCGCTCGAGAGCCTCGCGGTCATCGGGATGAGCAATTGAGATAAGGGCCTTGGCCCTCTCAGCCAGGTTCTTGTTCCGCAGATACACGCAACCATATTCAGTGACAACATACTGGGTCTGGAAACGGGTAGTCACGACTCCTGCCCCGGGAGTGAGGGTTGGAACTATCTTCCCCCTTCCCTTGGCAGTACGGGAGGGCATCGCTATGAAAGTCTTGCCACCCTCTGAGAGTGAAGCACCGTACATGAAATCATGTTGGCCACCGACTGAAGAGAAGATCAGCTCACCTATACTGTCGGCGCAGATCTGGCCGGTCAGATCGATTTCTATTGCTGAATTGATGGCAACAGCTTTGGGATTCATCCGGATAAGGGATGGATCATTGGTCACTCCTACATCATAGAAGATGCAGTCCTTGTTGTGGTCTATGAACTCATACATATGCCTGGATCCCAATGCCAGGGAAGCGACACTCCTGCCGGGTTCGTACTTTTTCATGGAGTTGTCGATAACTCCGGACTGCATGAGCCGAAAAACGCCATCGGTCATCGCCTCGGTGTGGAGTCCAAGATGCTTGTGGTCCTTCAACCCATTCAATGTCGCATTCGGAATACCACCTACACCAATTTGCAAAGTGGCTCCATCTGGGATTTCCTGTGCAATATGGGCACCGATCGCAGCCTCGATCTCAGTAGGCGGGCCGAACTGCATGTCAACCGGAGGATCATCGCATTCAACTGCAGCAGTGATAGCACTTTCATGGATCATGGCAGTGCCATACAGATAAGGGATACTCTTGTTTACCTGCGCTATTACTACCCTGGCAACCTCCACGGCAGGTTGGGCGAGGTCGGCTGAGATATTATAGCTGCAGTAGCCGTTTTCGTCAGGGAGCGAACAGTTTATACATGCAACGTCAATAGGGATCTCACGTCTGCGGATGAGAGAAGGCAGGTCGCTCAGGAAGCCCGGAATCAGGCTTCCATACCCTTGGGCAACGTATTGCCTTTGGTCAGCGCAAAGGAAAAGGCTGTTGACTACGAAGGAATCCTTGTACTCTGGCTTGCAGAATGCCGCAGGGCCCTTGGTTACATTGAATCCAGAGACAATTTTGACGTCCCGGAGTTCCTCATGCCTCCTGGCAAGGGCCTCCTGTAGTATGACAGGAACGGATGTACTCCCTTGGAAGAATACCCAGTCCCCTGACTTGACCAATGTCATTGCCTCATCGGCCGATACATATCTCATGATTATTCAGCTGTCGTTATGCCTTCCTCGGCGATCAGTCCCTCGAACAAACCGAGTCGTTCATCCAGTTTTATAAAATCCTCATCTTTGTTGAGCATTGAGACGCAAACCCTTATGCCCTGTTGTTCACTTCTGGTAGCGGTAAGGGTAATGGCACAGACACCGCATCTTAACAGATTATAAAGCAGTTCACTACCTTTCAGACCTTTGTAACCGATGGTATAGAAGAAGCCGTCGCTCAAGTCCTGATCCAGGTCCTTGTCATAAACAAGAGAGAAACCATGACTGAAGAAAATCTCCTTTGAGCGGTGTGCTCTCCGGGCATATTCCCTCATCTCGGCAACGAAATCATACTTGCCGCTTACTGATGCTTCCATCATTTCAGACATGGCATTCTGGGCTGACCTTGAACAACCGGAAGTATTGACGTAAATGTAGGTCAGTATGAAATTGTCTCCGAATGAGGCCAATCCGTACCGTTCTTTCAATTTAGGATATTCACGATGGAACAGTTTCTGCGAAATCGCCACCAGGCCTACCCTCTCCCCTGCATAACTGAATATCTTGGAAGCGGATATCATGATTGCGTAATTGTCAGTGTAACGAGCCACTGTGGGCTGGAAAGGGGGACGGAAAGGCTTGGAACGGTCGCTCCTGAAGTCCATGCACAAGTAGGCCATGTCCTCAAGGGCAATCACATCATACTTGGTGCAGAGCTCCCCGATGGTCTTTAGCTCTCCTTCGGTAAGGTTGACCCATGCAGGATTGTTGGGATTCGAGTAAACCATCGCGCAGACCTTGCCATCCGCCATGAGCTCTTCCAGTTTGGGTCCAAGTTTATCTCCTCTGTAGTCATAGATGTCAAAGGTCCTGGCCTCGAGCCCTAGGATCTTGGCTTGGAGAAAATGGGAAGGGAATCCCGGGCTGATATAGATCACAGCCTTGCGGTCTTCATGCAGTTGGGAACACTCCATCAAAAGGTTGAAGCATCCCTGCATTGAACCGACAGTCGGCACTACACAGTCAGGGAAGATATCGATCCCAACGAAGGCCTTGATGAAAGCAGAAGCGTTCCACTTGAATTCCGGAATACCGGCAGTGGGCGGATAGACAGCAGCAATTCCAGCATCCAATGCAAGTTTCTGCATGTCAACGCCAAATTGGGAAGCCTTTATTCCAGGGACTCCGAACTCGAGATGGATGAAACTCTCACCGGAGACACGTTCCAGTTCCTGTGCCGTATTGACACATTGCCTGATGGTTGCCTTGGAGATGTCGCTGATATTCATTCCCCTAAGGACCTCATCAAGGTTGGCTTTTGAAATAGCTTTCATTTCTTGATACTTTTAGACATTTCCAACCCCGCATTGAAAGCAGCTATGTTGGATTCGACAATTGCATCACCCTTTCGGGCAAAAACCGCCTTTATACCTTCTCTCAGCCTGTCCGGATCTATAATGTCCATCACGGCAGCCGACGCCCCAAGAAGAACCATGTTGGAACTTCTGGGAGAACCGGTCTCTCGAGCGATAGAATCACAATCCAGGGTAATGACATTGGGAAGAGCGTCCATCCTGGACATCAGTTCCTCCATAGGAGGGTAATTGGGTATATTCACAAAAGGAGTAGTGTTGGTCACAATCCAACCGCGCTTTGAAAGCCACGGAAGGTACCGCATGGCCTCCATCGGCTCAAGGGAGAGGATGATGTCACACTCCCCTTTCGGAATAAGGTCGCTGAATATAGGTTCGGAGGAAATACGAAGGTTGCTCTGGACGTCACCACCCCGCTGGCTCATGCCATGGACTTCGGCCTGTTTGAGATGAAGGTCTTCCTTGAGGGCAGCCCAACCGATAACGGTAGCGATCGAGAGGATTCCTTGTCCTCCCACACCGGAAAGTATGATATCCTTTTTCATCTTATTGCCTGTTTTTTGCTGCAGCATGACGTTTGGCGGTCTGTATGCACTCGCGTCTGCAGATCACCACAGAAACACCATGGTAATTAATTTCTTCCTCTATCACCTTCTCCATGTCAGGATAGTTCTTGGGCAGAGGGATTATGGTTCTGACATGAGCCGGATCAACACCGATTGCGATGCAAATTGCTTCCAGCTTGCCTGTTCCCGCAGAATCCTGCCCGCCAGTCATCCCAGTGGTAAGATTGTCTGATATGCACAATGTGATATCAGCATTTGAATTCACAGCGTCCAATAGGCCTGTCATGCCGCTATGGGTGAAAGTAGAATCCCCAATGACCCCGACAGAAGGCCACACTCCTGAATTGGCGGCTCCGATCGCCATGGTGAGGGAAGCCCCCATCTCTACGCAAGAGTGAATGGCATGGAAAGGAGGCATATAGCCAAGGGTGTAACACCCGATATCACCAAACACTTTGGCGCCATCATATTTCTTAAGAACTGTATTAAGAGCAGTATAGAAATCCCTGTGCCCGCATCCCTGGCAGAGTGCCGGAGGGCGTGGAACAGTGATGTCTGATTCTGAATATACTTCCAGACTTTCAAGTCCCAACGCATTGCGGACATGGTCCGGATTAAGTTCTCCGGTACGGGGAAGGGTCCCATCCAAGCGGCCTTTGACCTTGACAAAACCATTTCCTATTGATTCATCATAAAGCAATCCCCTCAGCTTTTCCTCAATAAGAGGCTGGCCCTCTTCTATTACGAGGATGGTCTTGCAAGTCTCTGTCATCTTGCGCAGAAGCTTGGTCGGGAAAGGATAACGGGTCACCTTGAGAACAGGATAGCTGCATCCCTCCGGATAATTCTCCATAAGATAATTGCACGCTATGCCACAGGTCACTATCCCAAGGCTGTGATCCGGACCGTCTTCATAATGGTTGTCATCCGACAGTTCGGAGTCGTTACGGAACTTGTATTGTTCCTCTGCAAGCTCCTTGACGCGAACACGTGAAATACCGGGAAGGGTAACCCAGAATCTCTCACGATCCTTGGGTGGGAAATGCATTTCATTCTCGGGGCGATTCTCAGGGACTGT
>JAGCWD010000062.1 GCA_017962025.1 Bacteroidales bacterium | reverse complement strand
GTGCTCATGCCCTTCGGAGGCGAACTCCAGACCACCGAGACACAGGTCTCTGTCCAGAAGCTGCCTGTCGATAGTTTCACAAACACCGCCAGCATGATGGCTTTCGGCTTCAATCCCGACCTCTGCGAATGGAGCCCCTACCACGGTGCAGCATATTCATTCATCGAGGCTTGTAGCAAAGTTGTCGCGGCCGGCGGAAACTGGCGGACCATGAGATTCTCCTGCCAGGAATATTTTGAAAGGATGACTTCCGACCATCACACCTGGGGCAAGCCAGCCGCTGCTCTCCTCGGAGCTCTGAAGATGCAGGAAGCTTTCGGTCTTCCTTCCATCGGCGGTAAGGATTCCATGAGCGGATCGTTCGAAACGGAACATGGTCCTATCCATGTTCCACCAACCCTGATAGCCTTCGGCATCACCCCTGTCAAGGCAGACAAGGTGATATCCCCTGAATTCAAATGGGAAGGCGACCGGCTGTACCTTGTCAGGCACACTCCCCTCGAGAACAGGATGCCGAATGTGGAACAGCTCAAGAAAAACTGGGACAATATTCGGAAAAAGATTGAAGACGGGACGATAGTGGCTGCCTGGGCAGTTGGATTCGGCGGTGTGGCAGAAGCCCTTTGCAAGATGAGTTTCGGCAACGCATTCGGGTTCGATGTAAAGCTGGACGAAGAGGAACTCTTCAACCTGTCATATGGATCGATCGTTATCGAGACCGATGGAGAAGTCAGCCTCGACAATGCAATACTCCTTGGAGACGTGACTTCTGGTGAGGATGGGAATGTAAGGGTCAACGGCACTTCCATTTCCATATTCGAACTCATGGACTTCAATGGTTCCCTCTTCGAAAAGGTCTATCCTGCCGTCAGCGAGCCTTCTTCCAAAAGGCTCCTGCCCCGCGGAATGGATGGGGTCAAGCCTTACAAGGCAAGGAAAGCGGACCTTGAGTACAAGGGACCTGCAGTTGACAAGGTCATTGCATATATTCCCGTGTTCCCCGGAACCAACTGTGACTATGATTCTGCCAAGGCATTCCGAAAAGCAGGAGCGGAGGTACGCACCAGTGTGTTCCGCAACCTGACCGACAGGGATGTCTTCGAATCAATCGATGAGATGGCCGGGAATATCGATGAGTGCCAGATACTCATGCTTGCCGGAGGCTTCTCTGCCGGAGACGAGCCTGACGGAAGCGGCAAGTTCATAGCCAATGTGCTTAACAACGCAAAGATAGCCTCCTCGATTGAAGGCCTTATCGCCCGTGGCGGACTGATCCTTGGAATCTGCAACGGTTTCCAGGCCCTGGTCAAGTCTGGCCTCCTGCCTTATGGAGAACTGGGCAAAGTCACAAAGGACTCCCCCACCTTGTTCCGAAACGACATCAACAGGCACATATCCCAGATGGTCACAACCAGGGTCTCAACTACCAACTCGCCCTGGTTGCGCGGGATGTCGATTGGAGATGAGTACACAATCCCTGTAAGCCATGGTGAAGGAAAGTTCGTAGTCAGCGAAGAGTTGGCCAGGGAACTCTTCTCAAATGGCCAGGTGGCATTCCAGTACGTGGATCCGATCTCGGATGAGCCCACTATGGAGTCGCCCTACAATCCCAACGGTTCAAGCTATGCCATCGAAGGTATCATCAGCCGTAACGGTCAGATCCTTGGAAAGATGGGCCACAGCGAGCGCTACGAACAGGGCCTGTTCAGGAACATCGAGGCCGACCTTGAGCAACCGCTGTTTGAGAATGCAGTCAAATACTTTAAACAATAAGAATCGATGAAAAAGTACACATGCGATGTCTGCGGGTACGAATATGACCCTGCGGTAGGCGATCCGGACAACGGAATCGCTCCCGGAACTGCCTTTGAAGACCTTCCCGAGGATTGGGTCTGCCCTCTTTGTGGAGTAGGAAAAGAAGACTTCTCCCCTGCGGAATAAGAGTTTTGTAAATCAGAATCATTTAAGATGAGGAATCTATATCTGACGAATACCCTGACCAAGAACAAGGAACTGTTCAAGCCGGTTAACGAAGGACATGTGGGCATGTATGTCTGCGGCCCGACAGTGTACGGCGATGCCCATCTGGGCCATGCCAGGCCGGGAGTAACTTACGATGTACTGTTCAAGCTCCTGAGGCATCTGGGTTACAAGGTTCGTTATGTCCGCAACATTACTGACGTGGGCCATCTTGAGCACGATGCCGATGAAGGAGAGGATAAGATCAGCAAGAAAGCAAGGCTGGAACAGCTGGAGCCCATGGAGGTTGTCCAGAGCTACACATTCCGCTATCATGAAGCCATGAGGCTGCTGAACGTCGCTCCTCCTTCCATTGAGCCTAGGGCGTCAGGACATATCATCGAGCAGATAGAGACCATCAAGAAGATTCTCGATGCAGGTTATGCCTACATCTCCAACGGATCGGTGTATTTCGACGTACAGAAATACAATGAGAAGCATAACTACGGAGTCCTTTCAGGCCGCAATCTGGATGACACCCTGGAAGGAACCCGTTCGTTGGATGGCCAGAGTGACAAGAAGGCCCCTTACGACTTTGCCCTCTGGAAAAAGGCCGAGCCTGAGCACATAATGCACTGGCCGAGTCCATGGAGCGAGGGCTTCCCGGGCTGGCATCTGGAGTGTTCAGTCATGGGAGAGAAATACCTTGGAGAGGAATTCGACATCCACGGTGGTGGAATGGATCTGATGTTCCCTCACCATGAATGCGAGATTGCGCAGAACGTGGCATGGAGGGGAACCCGTGGAGTCCGCTACTGGGTACACAACAACATGATCACCATCAACGGCCAGAAGATGGGGAAATCCCTCGGAAATTTCATCACGCTCCCCGAACTGTTCTCCGGAAACCATCCGAAACTCGAGCAGGCCTATTCCCCGATGACAGTCCGCTTCTTCATCCTGCAGGCCCATTACCGTGGTACTTTGGACTTCAGCAATGAGGCTCTCCAGGCCTCCGAGAAGGCTCTGAAGAGGGTGATTCAGGCCTATAAGGACCTTACGGCCCTTCGACAGGCTGGACCGGTTGGTGAACCTGCCGAACCTCTACCGTACGGCGAACTGTCCTCTGCAATAGCACCGGATAGCTGCCAGGCTGATTCTGCCGAAATCAAGGCTATCTTCGAAGGAGTCTACGACGCCCTCTGTGATGACCTCAACACTCCGGTCGCCCTGTCACACATCTTCGAGGCCGTAAGGATTATCAATTCTGCCAAAGCAGGTTCGGTCAAACTCACGGAGAATGACCAGAAAGCCTTGACACAGATATTTGATGATATCGTCTTCGGAGTACTGGGACTCAGGGATGAGGCTGCAGGAGAGTCAGGAAAAGGCCAGGAAGTAATCTCCGGCCTTATGGACATGGTACTTGAAGAGCGTTCAAAGGCAAAGGCTGCAAAGGACTGGGCCCTGAGCGACGCAATCCGAGACCATCTCAAAGCCCTCGGCATCACAGTGAAGGACACCAAGGACGGCGCCGAGTGGACGCTCGAATAGTTATTTGACTATTACGATATTAGGGACCTTACGGGCTCCCTCGTGGTCGAACTGGCGGTTGTCATAGGGATAGTTTATTATTCCTGTGGCATCGGTCCAGAGAGTCGATGAGCCACCACCATCCAGGTTTATGGCATCCTTAAGGCCCAAAAGCCTGGTTACTGCCGTAAGTTCCGGGATGCTCATCCCGTCAGCCTGCCCGGGGAATCTGCCGTCCACGACAATCATGTACACTTCCCCGTTATCATCCCAGCCGATAACGGTCCTGGGATGCCTCATGTAATTGAAAGAAGATTGAAGGTCGATGTCCGGGACCTTGCCGTCAAGCCTCAGGATAGGGCCGGAAGCAAGGGCTGAATAATAACCAGTCCTGTAAGTCTCGACTTTCGTACTGTCATATTGAAGGATTTCCAATTGATGTCCTTTCTGGTCCTTGATTGCAAGGACACCGTTGGAACGCCCTTCACCTGTGGCAGGAGTTTGCCCAAGTACCTCGCCGCCAATTGAGAAGAAGGTGTGTGGAATTAGTCTCCTCATGTTGAAATAGCTGCCGTTCAATGCTATACGTGCATTCTCCCGCATTGCCAGGGTATCGGTGGTGCCGGCAAGTTCACCCGGGGCATGGACAAGCGAAGTCTCCCGTTTGGAAGAAGGATACCTCACCATGCTGATGCTCTGAGTGCTGCCTCTGAACGGAAATTGAGCATAAGTCCATTCAGCACCGTCACCAGCATCCTTCCATTCCCAACCGGCAGCATTCCATTCCTTCGAATCCTGAGGTGCAACTGCTCCCCACTCCTTGTTCGGAACCGGTCCCATCTCCAACACCAGGTTTCCACCAGCCATAACGTCATCATGGCTAATCCACGGTCCATTCAGTAGCTTCCCGTTCAATGTGGCGCTCTGGATATACTTATTGTCGTCGGAAACGTTCTTTGCGACAATCTTGAATATATTCCCGTTAGAAAGCTTCATACTGGCTTCGGAGAACACAGGGCTTCCTATGGTGTACATCGGTTCTCCCGGAGTCACCGGATAAAGGCCAAGAGATGAGAAGACAACGAATGATGTCATTCCTCCACCGTCTTCATCACCCGGAACGCCCATCAGGTCATCCCTGAACCAGGTATCCAGCATCTGGCGTACCCTCTTCTGGGTTTTCCATGGAGCCCCGGCGTAGTTATAAAGATATGGTACATGAAGCGAAGGCTCGTTAGCCATCGAGAACTGGCCCACGTTGCCGGTATGGTCAGGCAGCTTGGCGAAGAATGCATACTTGCTCCTTCCGAGAGGCGTGGCAAACATCCTGTCGAGTTCCATGCAGAATCGCTCCGGTCCACCCATCAGGTTGACCAATCCAGGAATATCATGCTGGACATCCCAGCGGTACACCCAGGCATTGTTCTCGTCATAGTACTCGCGGGCTCCCATCCCTCCCGGGAAATTGTAGTCGAGGTCCGGAATAAAGTTCCCCTCCTTGTCCCGGGGATGGAAGAACAGGGTCTCCGGATTGAATATCTTTTTGTAGTTGGACGACCAGTTCCGGTAATAATCCGCATCCTCTTTCTTACCGGCAGCTTCTGCAATTTTAGATAGTGCCCAACTGTCGTATGCTGTCCCGAGGCTTACAGCCACAGGCTGGCGTTTTTCGAAACGATGAACATTGGGATCCGTTTCTTCCTCACCTTCACGAAGTGCCGGCACAAAACCGTTCTCCCAATAGAACTCATCAAGCCATCCTGCCGGATTTCCGCACCATGGAGCCAGAGTCTTCTCTGTCAACGCTTTGCGCCCTGCCTCATAGGCGGCCTGGTTATCTACCTTAAGTCCCTTTGCGATTGCATCGGCAAAAGAAGGGATGGCATGGTTACTGTTCATCCTCCGGGAATCTCCGGTAATCTCAGGGAAGGTCGGCATCCAACCAGTGCCCATCTGCTCGGCCATCCTAAGGAAAGAAGCAAGGATATTCTCCTCTACAGTCTGATTCATGATAGTTCGTAGCGGATGGGCCGCCCTGTAGGTATCCCAGATCCAGTCGTCTGTGTAGAAAGGAGTACCCTCATCATTGTGGACAGCATTGTCGTACGCACTCCAATAGCGTCCATCCTCGCTCAGGCATACCGGTCTCTCGAAAGTCCTGTAATAGGATGTGTAAAAGACCTTCTTGCGTTTCTCGTCACCCTTCACCTGGATCCTTCCAAGGGTTTCGTTCCAAATCTTCCGGCCCTCTGCAGCAAGGGCATCGACATCGAAGCCGTTTATCTCACGACGCAGGTTGGCCTTCGCTTGAGCGACATCGATAAAGGAAACACCGTAGCGAAGTCTGACCGAAGGAACGTCGAAGCTTAAAGTCAACCAGCTGTTCCTCGCATTGTTTGCAGTGTCTACAGCCACCGGCTTGGTCTCGGGCTCCATGAACACATATACCTTTGTCTCACCAGCCACCGGCTGCCACCCCTCCAGTGCCTCCCCATTCCAGGAGATTTCACCCATCCTGCTGGAAAGGAGCACCTTGAGAGGAGAATCACTTTCCAATGAATATATTGCACTCTGATGAGACAAGGCATACTTCGCTTTGATAGTCCCATCGGCAAGTGTAACATCGAATGAATACGGAGTCAGGTGCTCATTGTCGTAAGACGTTGGAATGACAGGCCCTAAGACTTGCTCAGGGTCCGGTTGGCCAGACTGTCGAACCACCGAGAGCTTGAATGCCGAGCGCTCCCTATGGTTCGTAACGATCACAGGAAGACCGTTCAAGTACTCGGATGTGTAGTCAGACCGCTCCGGGTAAACCCTCAGCATGGAATTCGGCAACTGGACCGTAGGAAAGGTAGGCACCAGCAGATGGCTGATGTTCCCGGCATAGGGGTTGACATAATCGACCGGCTCCAAATCCTTGCTGCAACCGATGGTCATTAGCGACATAACCAATGCCGCTGCTATGAGATAATAGTGTTTCATGATAAATCTGGATGACTCTTCGGTAAATATAGTATTTTTTGTGATATGTTACTAATTGAATGACAGCATATTAATAAAACAGATGGTCCCTAAAACGGAACCATCTGTTTTACTAAAGTATTGTAAGTGTGAAACTTACATACCACCCATATTACTCGGTCTTGCCGTTGATGGAAGCAACCCAAGCCTTCTTCGAAGAGGTCTCGTAAGTAGTATTGTACTTGGTCAACTGACCCTTGAGTATAACCTCATCGCCTTCAGCGATCTGGGTGTTGCCCTCTTCCCAAGCCTTATTGCCGAAATAATAGACACTGTAAGCTTCGAAATCCTTTGCAGGATCATCATTGAAAACTCCGTCATCTGAGATCCAGAAAGTAGCCGTTCCGTAGTTGGAGCTGAAGGTGTAAACAACCTTGGAGATCTTGCCCTTCACACAGACATCGGGGAATACAGGGACGGGCTGATCGGCAGCTTTGGCAGCCTCTTTAGCAGCGGTGCATGCATCAATGAAAGCGATGGCGCCAGCCACGTTGAAAGGAGCTCCCTCGTTGCCTATTCCGTTGGCATCAGAGGTAGCACCGTTCACGCTGTAAACCCAAGCCTTCTTGCTGGAGGTCTCAGCGACTCCGTTGTAAAGGGTGGTCTTGCCACAGACGACAACTTCGTCACCAACCTGGATCTGAGCATTACCCTCAGCCCAAGGTGTGTTATTGAACCAGTAAACGCTGTAGCACTCGAAATCATGGGTGAAATCAGTTGTACCCTTCTTGTCCTCATTGCCGTTGAATTCACCGTCGTCGGAAAGCCAGAACGTACCGGTACCATAGTTAGCACTGAAGGTGTAGAGGATAGCGGAAACCTTACCCTTTATGTAAATGTCCTCATCGAAGGTAGTCCCTCCCGTAAGAAGGGCAGCAGCCTCGGAAGCAGTATAAGGATTGGTTGCAGTGCCCTTAGGATTGTCAACATATTCATCGATCTTGGTGGCGATGATGTTGATGTACCTGCCCTTGCTGGAGAGGCCGTTGAAATAACCGGTCACGGTTATCTTCTTACCGTCAAAGCTCTTGGCATTCAGGGCATCCACAGGATAGACTATGCTTCCCATCTTGGTCTCGGGATCGAGTCCGTCGAGGGTCATGTTATAATAATTGCCGGAAACGGCGAGGGTTCCGGAGAGCTTGATGTACTCTGCCTCGGATGCAGTGTAGTCAGCAGCATTGGCGGTGATGTCAGTAGCCGTTGGATATTCTACTGCATTGCCTTCGCTGTCAACAAATACATCGGAGATGTCGGTAATCTCAGGGACACCGTTGTAGGTGGTCTTTCTTCCTGCGATCCTGACTCCGTCGCCAAGCTTGAGGGCGGCTGCGCTGTTGCCATAGGCATAGAGGGCATTCTGTCCATCGGAAACGACTGCTCCTCTGGTAGTAAGAGCCACTACTACAGTAGAAGGCAGGGTCTGAACCATGTCGTCATCTGCTGCAGCTATGATCTCTGTTACAGTCATACCGGTAGCAGGAACTCCTTCCTGTTTGATTGTAACAGCCTTAACTGCACCGGGAGCTTTGATGGTGATAGTTGCAGTACGGTCAGCGGTACGGACGTTCTCTTCATACTCGAGAAGAAAGTTGCCATCGGAAGTAAGGTCTGAAACCTTGATCCAGTCAGCATCAACAGACACGAGGACAGGCTGGACCTTGGAAGAAACTACAAGAGTATCAGTTCCAGCCCCTGGAGCAACAGTAGCTGTTGTCAGATTGGCATCGATAAGAGACTTCTCAATCTTGATGATGCTGGCATCCACAAGCTCGACGGTTCCCTGATAGACACTCTTCGGTCCTTCGACAGTCACCTTGTCTCCGACTTCGATTCCGAAGCTTGCCCATCCACCGTCGGCATCCTTCGGATACTGGCCCTTACTATTGAAGGTTCCGTAGATGTACAAACCATCACCCTCGACAGTACCGTCATTAAGATACCAGTTACCATAACTTGTGTTAGCAATTGTCGTTACTGTACCGGTAACCCGATAAGTAATGTTCTCACCTGCATACACCTCTGCACAAGTCGAAGGTTCAACATCAACGCCTTGAGGAGCCAGTTGGCTAACGGTGACAATCTTTGTCTTGTCTCCCATTACAATGTAAACTGCAGCCTTACGGGCAGCACTTGCATCCCTGGCAGAGATTGTCATTGTGGTCTGACCGGCAGATCCATTAGCAGGACTGATTGACAGCCAATCACCATCTTTGACGGAAGCTGTCCAAGATCCATCAGCCGTAACTGTAATAGTAGCACTGGTCTGGGACTCGGCTGCTACCGAGACATAGTCTTCAGAGACTTCGAGGCCTACGAGCTTGGACACAGGCTCTTCGACAGTACAACCAACCAGCAGGGCGGCGGCCGCTACGAATGAAGCAAGAATATATTTGAGTTTCATGTCGCGTCTGTATTATTAGTTGAACATGTATTTGATACCGATCTGCATGTACCAGCAATTGGCAAGCGTATGGGTGAAGTCCCAGGTCTTTACACCAGAACCAACCATGGTGGAGTAAACGGGAACGCCGTCAACATCAGTATATTCATACTTGATGATCTTGGCATTGCCATTGGTGTCGTGAGGAACATCAGTATTCCATGTCTTGGAGACACCCCAACGGGAATTGAAGAGATTGCCCACATTCTGGACATCAAGGCTGAGCTGAAGGGTGTTCCTGGTATTACCTGCCTTCACGACAAAGTCGTGGGCGTAACGGAAATCAAAGATATGCCTCATCGGCTGGGTCACAGCATAAGCCTCGGCATACTTACCCTTGTTGGCAGTCAGATACTTGTCCTGATCTACAAACTCCCAGAAACGAGTCTCGCTGTCAGAGTCAATGAAACGGATCTCATTCTTGTCTGAAGGGATGTAGATAAGGTCATATGCATTGCCGTCACCATTCATGTCATTGGAATAGATGTAGCTGTTACCGGCATATCTCAGTCCCTCGTAGAAGAGGCTCCAATGGTTGCGTGCCTTGTCTGTGTAGGAAACAGAAGCCATCAGACGGTCAGGCAGATTGTAGGAAGAGTTGTGGAGTATGTTGAAGTTCGGACCATCCACAGAAGGAATATACTTCCATGCTGCAGCAGCGTTAGAACCAGGCATACCTGTGATTTCCTTACTGACAGTGTGGGTGTAGGCTGCTGTAAAGAAGAGACCCTTGACAGGCTCGGCATTGATGGCAACCGAAGCGACAGAGCCATAACCCTTATTCGTATTGGAAAGTACAAAGGCATCGAGGCTGTTATAGCTGTAGCCTGAAGGATACATGTGACGGTTGTCAGCTCCATTGAAAGTAGTCCAACCGGCGTTGTCAGTAGGAATGTTCCAGTTCTGAAGCATTACGCCATTGAGAGTCTTGTTGAATATGTACTCAGCAGTTACAGTGAACGGGAATGCGATAGGCAGGGTGTAATCAACTGCGATAGAAGACTTCCAGACCTGCGGCATCTTGAACTTACGGTCAACTGCTGCAGCCTCACTCGTGATGATAGGGTTGATAACAGCCGTCTCTGGTGTAGGCCTCGTCGTAGCAAATGTCTTGGGATCGTACTTGTTCAATGCTGCAAGGATATCCCAGCGGTCAGTAAGGACCTTTCCGGAATTATCAACAAGCTGGTTCAAGATAGCATTATTAGTGACACTCTTGACACGGCCTTTGACAAAGCCGGCGTTAGTAGGCATGTTGGTGAAGAACACAAGGGGAAGACGTCCGGCAAACAGACCGGTACCTCCACGGATCTTGAGCCTCCTGTCACCAAAGACATCATAGGAGAAACCTAACCTGGGGCTGATCTGGACGTTGGTAGTGGGCCAAAGGCCAGTGTCAACATGAAGACCATTGTAGTCCAAAGCCTTGATAGCATTGTTCGTCATCACATCATCCTCATTGAACATGATAGTGTCAAAGCGGATTCCGGCAGTCAACTTAAGTTTGTCGTTTACATTCCACTCATCCTGGGCATAGGCACCAATCTGATTGAAACGTACCTTTGCTGAAGGATACTCGTCTCCGTCATATCCCCAGTCAAAAGCAAACTCTATAGGCTTCTGCTTGCCAAGGAAGTCACTCAAGCTTTTGAAACGATAAGTTCCGGTACCATTACGCATATAGGTATTCAGAGCCATCTGCGCCTCGAAACTTGCTCCGGCAGTGATCTTATGGGCTCCCTTATACCAAGTGACATCATCCTTGATGTTAAGAATAGTGTTCACTACCTTGTTACGATATGTAAAGAGTTCCGTTCCAAAGTCCATGTAAGGCTCTTTCTCGTGCCCTTCACCGAGATCTCCGGCAAGAATCTCCACGAACGGGAAGAAACCTCCGTCATTACCACGCTCGTCAACAATATTGGAATAGGTTACGAGCAACTGGTTAGAAACGTTATCGGAGATACGGCTGTTAAGGTCGGCCGAGATTGTGTAGAGGTCGTTCATCTGATTGTACAGAGTGTTCGAGAAGATCAGACCATACTTTGAAAGCATATCGAACGACATTCCTGAAACATCCCTTGATGTTGAAGGATACTTCCAAGTGTTGCTGGTAGTATAATTATACCTAAGGGCAAAATGATTCGCACGGTTGATGTTCCAGTCCAGACGTGCCAGGAGTTTCGTGGTGGAATTGTCCTTTCCGTAGTCGTCGAAAGATCCGGGATCATAGCCGTATTCCTGCTTGAGGAAATTAGAAACGGCGAGTGCTTCGGACCTGCTGACACGGGTAATCATACGGTCTTCATTTGCTACTCCGTCTTCAGAGACCCTCCACTTGATTACGCTGGTAGGCCTGCTGATCTGCTCGGCATTGACGAAGAAGAATAGCTTGTTCTTGATGATAGGACCACCAAGCGTGAAACCATATGTGGTGGTGCGTTCCTTCTCCCTTTCAAGATCCACACCATCGATACGGCTTCCATGCATATTCTCATTCTGGTGATATACATATGCAGTCCCCTTGACGGTGTTGGTTCCTGACTTGGTAATAGCATTGATACCACCACCGATGAAGTTTGACTGACGGACATCAAAAGGAGAAACCACAACCTGGATTTCCTCGATAGCATCAAGAGATATAGGATTGCCACCTCCAGGAAGAGAAGTGGTAAGACCGAAGTTATTGTTTACATTCGCACCGTCCACAGTGAAATTGGTGCTTCGGCCTGAACTTCCGGAGAAGTTCATTCCGTTACCTCCGTAAGGAGAGAGCTTGGTGACATCGGTCAGGCTCCTGCTGACGGTAGGCATCTCGGTAATCTGAGATGTTGAGATGTTGGTGGAAGCACCTGTCTTCACAGCAGAAGCAAACTTCGATGTCGGAGCGGCAATCACCACTGAGGACTCAAGAGTCTCATTGTCAGGCTTGAGCTGAGCATTCAGGTTGAAGGTCTCCGCAAGCTGCAGGGTCACATCGGTGTACTCGATGGTCTGGTAGCCCAGGAAGGTAATGGTCACCCTGTAGGGACCACCAACACGCATACCGTTGATCATGTAGTTTCCGTCCATGTTCGCCACGGCGGCATACTGGGTGCCGGAGGGAGTGTGAACGGCGACTACTGCTGCACCGGTCAAAGGTTCGCCGGAGTCATCCTTGATGTTTCCGGCGAGGCTTGAAGTCGTGACCTGAGCGAAGGCGGCGACTCCGACAAAGGCAGCCAGAAGAACGGCTAATCCTCTTTTAAATGATTGAAACATAGATTGAATTTAAGTATTAAGGTATTAATAATTAAACTTCTTGCTCATTTTGAACCCACGAAAATAATACAAATAATCGGGTTGCTAAAATTTATTTCACCATAATCGGATTTTTGTTCTTACCTTTGCCACGCCAAACTTCCGGGGAAGGATTTGCACCGCTTGCAACCCCGGTCAAAAAAATGCTAAAGACATGAATTATCTATTTACTTCGGAGTCTGTCTCCGAGGGCCATCCTGACAAGGTGGCCGACCAGATTTCAGATGCAATCCTCGACGAATTCCTCCGTCGCGACCCCGAATCAAAGGTCGCATGTGAGACTTTTTGCTCGACCGGACTTGTAATTGTCGGCGGAGAGGTCCTTTCCGATGCCTATGTTGACATCCAAGGCACCGTCCGCGATGTAATCAGCCGCATCGGTTACAACAAGGCCGAATACATGTTCGACGCCAACTCCTGCGGAGTACTGTCAGAAATCCACGAACAGAGCCAGGACATCAACCGCGGAGTGTCCCGGGAAAATCCAGACGACCAGGGAGCCGGTGACCAGGGTATGATGTTCGGTTTCGCCTGCAAGGACACCGAGAGCTACATGCCACTTGCGCTCTATCTCTCTCACCTCACGCTTTGGACCCTTGCCCAGATCCGCCACAAGGAACCGGAACTGATGCCATACCTCAGGCCGGATTCTAAGTCCCAGTACACTATTGAATATTCAGAAGACGGGAAGCCACTGAGGATCCACACGATCGTTCTCTCTACCCAGCATGACGAGTTCGACACTGACGAAGTTATGCACTCAAGAATTGAAAGCGATGTCAGGAATATCCTGTTGCCCAAGGTTACAGCACAGCTTGACCCGGCGACTGCTTCCCTATTCAAGGGTGACTTCATCCTTCACGTCAATCCTACGGGCAAGTTCGTTATCGGCGGCCCTGCAGGAGACACCGGCCTCACCGGCAGGAAGATAATAGTGGACACCTACGGTGGACACTCAGCCCATGGCGGCGGAGCTTTCTCCGGAAAGGATCCTTCCAAGGTGGACCGCAGTGCAGCCTATGCCGCAAGATACATCGCCAAGAATATGGTGGCCGCAGGCGTAGCCGGCAAGATGATGGTCCAGCTTGCGTATGCCATCGGCGTAGCAAAGCCCGTTAGCATATTCGTAAACACCTGGGGAACGGGAATCATCCCCGATGCCGAAATCGCCTTCAGGATCGGGAAAATGTTCGACCTCCGTCCGGCGATGATAATCCGGAGATTCGGTCTCAAAAACCCCATCTACTCCCCTACCGCCACCTATGGCCATTTCGGCCGCGACCCTTATGTCAAGAAGGTCTCCGTCTTCCAGAACGGCCAGCCCGCCGAAAAAGAAGTCCAGTTCTTCGGCTGGGAAAAACTGGACTCGGTTGACCTCATCAAGCACGAGTTCGGGATATAGCAGTCCTCTTGAACCCGCCAGCGCTGAGCTGTTACGGAATACTCTTATAATCTGAATATTAAGCCATCAGACGGTCCCGAAATCGAGACCGTCTGATCATTTAATTTGCTAATAATAAGGCACTTATATAACAGCGCCACACCAACATTGCCAAGCTTGTTAGGTTGGGATTTAATTAGTATTTTAGCACTGACTAACCGGTATGCCGGTAACTTATACTATATAAAACTTCAAACATGGAAGCAAGGCATGCATTCATCAAAGGGATCAATGGCTTCGGTATTTTTTACAGGCTGGAAGATCTGCTTGTTTTCTTCACTCTCGTAAGCGTTATCGTACGTAGAATGGAATTGACCGTCCTGGCATTCTGCCCGATGTTCAACCATATTCATTTTCTATTCAAGGAGATTTCTTTAAGTGAATTACGTTCTTTTATACATCGGATAACCACTGCTTTCGTAAGGGAATATAATACTCGATATGAAAGGAAAGGGTCATTATTCCAAAGCCCTTTCGGGTATTCATTGAAGAAAGGGGTAAAGATCATCATGGGCTGCGTGGCTTATGTGTTCAACAATGCAGTAGCCGGCAAGATGGTCAGAACCGCTATGGAATACAGATGGAATCTCCTGGCATATCATGACAATCCCCACCCATTTTCAAAAAAACTCAGGAAAGAACACTGCAGGAATGTGATGAGAGTCGCTTTAAGAAAAGTCGATTATTTCTACAACGAAGGGAAACACTTATCATATAATGTATTAAAGAACCTGTTCAATGGCCTTGACAAAGATGAGAGCAATCAACTTATCGACTACATTATCTTCAAGTACAACTTCCTTGCATTCAAGGATCTGGAAGAATTGTACGACGGTTTCGGGAAAATGATCACAGCTGTTGAATCGAATGCTGGATCGGAATTCGATCTCGAAGATGAATACGGTGATCACTCATGCTACCTTGAAATGCTTTCAATTGTAAAATCTTTCGGCTATAAAGGATCAAGCCTCAATTTCGAGAAACTGTCAGAAGAATCAAAGGATAGACTCTTCTGGACACTTAAGAACCAGACTCATGCTAAATCCTCGTGTATAAACAAGTTTCTACATAGAGGATAATTAATAAGCTATCATGTGGAGACAATAATGCTGTTATGTAAGTAACATATTACCAGTTAATTACATAATCAGACGGTCCCGAAATCGAGACCGTCTGATTATTTAACTTTCTAGAGATAAGATACTTACATAACAGGCAACCAGAACTTGCACTGAGTACGTACCATCTAGTACCCGAAGATCTCCTCCAGGGTGAGGTTGGTCACAGGACCGAGGGAACGGACGAAGTCCATGTCGAAGTCGGACTCGCGTCCGAGGAGGCCGTAAGCGTAGCTGCGACCCTTGATCCACTTCTCCTGGAACACCTTGACATCATCCAGTGTCATGTTCTGTATCTTCTCGAAGGTAGCCTTGTCACGGTCTTCAGAAAGGCCAAGTTCCTTAAGGGCCAAATACTTGTTCAAGACACCGATTCCGGTCGTACGGCTGGTACGGAGCCTGGAAAGGATGGAAGTCTTTGCTATCTGGAAAGCCTTGTCGGATTCAGGCATGTCGTTGATGATCTGGTCGAAAGCATCCACGGCATCCTTAAGCTTGTCGTTCTGGGAAGCGATGAAAGCATGGAAGATGTAGTCATCATCCTTATAGGTAGGAGAACTCAGGGAAGCCGATGCTGAATAAGCCAGGCCACGGGCTTCACGCATCTCCTGGAACACTATGGCATTCATTCCGCTACCGAAGTAGTTGTTGTACATGGAGACCGAAGGGTCGTTGGCCACATTGAACTTCTCTCCCCTGTCGGAATACTGGATGTAATAGAACTGATTGGCATCGTACGGAGCGATAAAGACCTCGTTGGATGCCACCTGCCTGCTGGCGGGATATTCCTTTACCAAGGGCTGGAGATTGTCGGCAATCTTATGATGTCCGGTCAGGACAGCCTTTGCAGAAGCTTCGTCGGAAGGACCGTAGTAAAGGATCTCGTGCTGCTTTGTGAAGAGGTCGCGAACCGCCTGGAGAAGCTCCTCAGAAGTGAGACCGAGGATCTGCTCGTTGGAAAGAGTCGTTCGGGAAATATAGTCAGGGCCAAAATAAATGTAGTTCTGAAGGGCCGAGAAGCAGGCACCCTGGCTCAGTTTTTCGTCTGCACGGTCCTTGAAGACATCAGCCTTAAGGCTTGAGAGGATGGTAGTATCTGGAACGGAATTGAAGATGAGGTCCTCAACCATGTCCAGAGCCTTTCCAAGATTCTCGTCCAAGCCACGGATGCTGATGGTAGACTGGGCCTGTCCAGAAGAAAACCTCTGGGTGCAAGCCAGTGAATACAAGTCTTTGTTGAGTTGGGCGGCACTTCTTTCAGGAGTGCCCAGATAGCCAAGGTAACGGAAGGCCAGGTCGAGGCGGGGATCGCTACGGACTCCCTTGTCAAAACGGATGATGACATTGGAGATGTCGTTGATCTCATTCTGCTTGTATAGCAGCTCGACTCCAGGAGCCAACGTGCTCTTTGACATATCCTTGGAAAAGTCAGGGAACACGGGTTCGATAGGAGCTACCTCAGTAGCCTGGACAGCAGTAAGGAAGTCACTCTGGAGATGACGGTTGGTCTCTATCGGAGTGATTGCAGGGGCGGCTATCTTGTCGATGCTCTTGTCTTCGCCGATCTTCTTGTAGGCAACGACATAACTGTTTGCTCCAAGATATTCATTAGCCCAGTCTGTAATCTGATGCTTGGTTATCTTTTCAAGGCGCTTTAGTTGAAGCGCATCATCCTTCCAGGCGTGTCCGTTGATGAAGGAATTGACATAAGACATAGCTCTCCTGCCATTGCTTTCCAACTGGGACATCCGGGTAAGCTTGATATTGTTGATAGTGGACTGGATGAGTTCTTCGTCGAAGTCTCCGGTACGGACCCTTCCAACCTGCTCCAGCATCAGGTCACGAACATCTTCGAGAGACTGGCCTTCGCGGGGATAACCAACCATGAGGAACTCGCCATAATCCGGACGGTTGTAGTTCATCAGATAGAATCCACCGACTTTCTGGGCCTGGATAAGGTCGAGGTCGACTAGTCCGGCCTTTCCATTGTAGAGAATAGAGCTGACGATTCCACCGACTTCGCTCCTCAGGAAATCCTTGTCTCCGGGAGTCCTCCAGCCAAGCATGACAAATTCAGCATCAAGACCATAGACAGTTTTCTCAACCGGGGAAGTGATAGCCTGCTCAGGCTCGTACTGAAGGGTCTTTATCTGGGGGTTTGGTTCCCAATCTCCAAAATACCTCTCCACTGTCTCCACGAAAGAATCAGGATCGAAATCTCCGGAAACACAGATTGCCACGTTGTTGGGAACATAGAAATTACCACGGTGGTTTTCGATGTTTATGATGGAAGGATTCTTGAGATGGTCCTGGGTACCCAGTGTGGTCTGGAGTCCGTAAGGATGATGGGCGAAGAGAACGGAGTCAATGGCCTCCATAGCCTTGGAATCATCCTCGGTAAGGCTCATGTTCTTCTCCTCATAGACCGTCTCAAGTTCAGTGTGGAACCCGCGGATCACAGGATGGATGAACCTGTCGGCCTGTATCTTTGCCCAGTTCTCGATCTGGTTGGAGGGTATGTCCTCTTGATAGACAGTCATGTCGCTGGACGTGAATGCATTGGATCCGGAAGCGCCGATTATGGACATCAATTTGTCATATTCATTGGGTATGGCAATCTTGGATGCCTCATAGCTGATGGAATCTATCTGGTGATAGATTGCCACCCTTTCTTCAGGATCCGTCTTGGTCCTATAGACTTCAAAGAGATTGCGGATCTCATCCAGAAGCGGTTTCTCCGCCTCATAGTCGGAGGTTCCGAAGCTCTCGGTACCTTTGAACATCAAGTGCTCCAGGTAGTGGGAAAGACCAGTCGTCTCATGCGGGTCATCCTTGCTTCCAGCCCTGACTGCTATATAGGTCTGGAGGCGGGGTGTCTCCTTGTTGACGGACATATAGATCTTCAACCCATTGTCAAGGGTGTATATCTTTGTCTTGAGAGGGTCCCCCTTGACAGTCTCATATTTGTACTTGGAACAGGAGCCTGCCAATAAGAGCAGTGCTGCGGCGGCAAAGACCGCCATCATAATCTTTTTCATATTGAATAATTTGAAAGCGGCACAAACTTAATCATTTTTCACTGCAACACAAAAAAGTGGTATATTTGTAATCTACGGTTCAACTGAATATGGCCAAGCAGAAAGCACATAAGGTGGAGATCCGCAACAAGAAAGCTTCGTTCGACTACGAGTTTCTCGAGACCTTCGAAGCCGGAATCGTGCTTGTTGGAACGGAGATCAAATCCATCCGGATGGGAAAGGTCTCCCTTGTGGATTCTTATTGCTATTTCGTTGGTAACGAACTGTTTGTCAGGGGCATGAACGTAGCCAAATACTTCTGGGGATCCTGGGGTCAGCATGAACCCCTGAGGGACCGGAAGCTGCTTCTGACAAAGAGGGAGCTAAGGCATCTCCACCAGGCCGTCAAGGAAAAGGGACTCACCATAGTGTCAGTCAAATTATTCATAAACGACGAGGGCTACGCCAAACTGGTCATTGCCCTGGCCAAGGGAAAGAAGGTCTTCGACAAGCGGGCTACGATCAAGGAAAAGGATATCCGCCGCGAGATGGAGCGCGGAGAATAATATGGGCAGGAAGCCTCAGAACAAACTTCGGGAAGCTATCCCCATTCCTCCGCCGGCACCCATGCCGGATCCGGAGACAATCGACGTACAGTCCATCTTCAATGAATATGTTTCCGGCTCCATCGACCTTATAGTCGTCCTCGGGCCCACCGCCTCCGGGAAAACCCGCTACGCCGTCGAACTGGCCCGAAAGTTTTCTGCTATGTCTCCTGAGGGAGGTGTCCCCTCAGCAACCGTGGCCACCCTCGGCCACGTAAGAGGGGGGACCGGAGCGGAACGAAGTGAAGCGAGCGGTGGGGCCGAGCGAAGCGAGGCGTTGTCGGAGGGGACACCTCCCTCAGGAGCCGTAGCAGAGATTCTGTCAGCGGACAGCAGACAGGTTTACAGGGGTATGGACATAGGGACGGGGAAGGATTTGGAGGAGTACGGAGGGGTTCCATATCACCTGATCGACATAGTACCCGCTGGAACGAGGTTTGACCTGTACCAGTGGCAGCAGGCCTTCGAAGAAGCCTACCAGGACATCCGCTCACGCGGAAGGATTCCCATCCTGTGTGGCGGCACCGGTCTCTACATCCAGGCGGCCACGAGCGGATATTCATTGCCCCAGGTGCCTCCTAATGAGGAACTCCGTGCTGAACTGGAGTTGTACGACATTGAAGATCTGCGTGAAAAACTCGCTGAACTGGGGCCCCTCCCCGATGAAGGAGTCATGCAGAGCAAAAGGCGCGTGATCAGGGCTCTTGAAGTCGCCCTATACGAGAAAGACCACCCTGTACAAAAGACATCTTTCCTTCCCAAAAAGCCCTATTTCATCGGCACTCTGGTGGACCGGGAAGAGAGGAATGCGCGGATTGACTCGAGGCTTGACTCAAGGCTTCATAATGGACTTATAGAAGAAGTCAAGGACTTGCTGAAGAGTGGAATAAAGCCCGAGGACCTGATGTACTACGGACTTGAGTACAAATTCGTCACCCAGCATGTTCTGGGCATCCTGTCCTACGAAGAGATGCGTCTCCTTCTTGGAAATGCAATCCACCAGTTCGCCAAAAGGCAGATGACCTGGTTCCGGGGCATGGAGAAAGACGGAATAAGGATACATTGGACAAACGTTTAAACAGTCATAAATCATGAAAGTCGCGATTATCATGGGATCGACGAGCGACCTGGAAGTAATGTCAGGCGCCTTCGGTATCCTCGAGGGATTCGGAATCGAATTCGAGAAAAGGGTCATCAGTGCCCACAGGACTCCCGAACTCATGTTCGAATACACCAAAGGACTTAAGGACAGGGGATTTGGAGTGGTGATAGCCGGAGCAGGCGGTGCCGCCCATCTGGCCGGTGTCGCCGCCGGCCTGACCACCCTGCCGGTTATAGCCGTTCCGATGGCAACCAAGAATCTGGGTGGACTGGATTCTCTTCTTTCAATGGTACAGATGCCTACCGGAATCCCGGTGGCGACAGTGGCGATCGGAGGGGCAAAGAATGCGGCCATCCTTGCAGCTGAGATTCTTGCACTTGGAGACAAGGCTGTTTCCGAAAAGCTGGATGCCTACAGGGAAGCCCAGGCAGAGAAAATCCGTAACACCGTTATCTAGTCATGAATACCCGTCTGCTGGCCGCTGTCGGAAGCCTGTTCCTTGCGGCATCCATCGTCAACGCCCAGAGCGTGATTACCCTCCAGGATTCCGGAGAAGATGGCCGCTACACCATCGAAACCTCGGTCAACGGGGTTGGTGTACTCACCTATTACACTGAGGAAAACTGGTTCGTCAGCATGTCCACCACTACCTATCTCTTTCTCTATGAGAACGGTTACATCAAGGACAATGACGTCAAGGGTCTGACCACATTGAAAATGCCTGACGGTTCCAGCACCAAGGCCGCATCGTTCGTCATCAAGAAGCTGAAAGTCGGTGACAAGGTGATGATCACCGATATCCCGGCCTTTGTGATCAAGAAACAAACCGTACCTCTCGTAATAGGGAGTTCCACTTTTTCAAGTTTGGGAGACGTAGCCCGTGAAGGAAACCGGATCATTATCGGAGACCTAGAGTCAGTAGAGTCACTGGCAGAGGTAGTCGACCCGGTTGACAGCCTGAGGTTGGCAGCACAGTCGTTCCTGGATGAAGGGAATTATCAGGAAGCGGCGTCCTGTTTCCATGCCTTGCAGGACAAGGGTGCCCTAAACATGCTTACCCAGTACCAATACGCAGTTGTCCTGAACCTTTTGGAACGTGACAGGGAAAACATAGCCGTCTCGGAAGAATGGCTAGAATCCAATGGGGGCAAGTCCCTAACGATGGATTACTGGATCCACAATGGACTTGGATCAGCCTACGCCCGCCTCAAGGACAATGAAAAGGCGATTGAAAGCTATGAAAAAGCGGCCTTGACCTATTATCAGCTCTACAACACTTCTGAAAAGGGGATCAAGGCCGGGAATTTTCACGACGAGAATCTGGGAGCCACTCTCTACCGTCTAGGCAGGTTGTACGCCGCTGAAGGCAAGGTCCAGAAGACAGAGTCCCGCTGCTCCCTTGCCGCCCGCTGCGGCTACCAGCCCGCCATAGACTTCTGCAACCAGTACAAGATTAAGTACTAGACTGACGGTAGTAAGGATCAGGAAATATATTCCTTGAGGGCAGTGACATAGTTCCGGAAGGCCTCGAGGCCGGTTTCGGTGAGGCGGCAGGTAGTACAGGGCATCTTGCCCTTGAATCCTTTCTCGACCGTTATGTACCCGGCGGCCGAGAGTTTGTCGATCTGGACGCTGAGGTTGCCGGAAGTTGCCCCTGTCTGTTTCTTGATGTAGCTGAAGTCGGCGGACTCCACTCCCGCAAGCAGGGAAACGACGGCAAGCCTCAGTTCCGAATGAAGTACCGGGTCAAGTTTCGGGAACATGGCTAGCGGTTCTGGCGTTTGACAATGAGGCCCGTGGCCACCAGGACGAGTCCGGCAAGGGTGAAAATGAACATCTGTTCCTTAGTCGCTCCCGTAAGGTAATAGATGACCACACTCCCGATGCCGGTGACAAAGCCTGCGATCTTGATCGCCCAATTCTTCAAAGCCACCCCGCTGATGGTCTCGGCCAGTCCAAAAAGAAGCACTATGTTCACCGTAAGACCGGCACCCACAACTATGGAAACAAGAGGGTGGTCACCCACAGTGGTGAGAAGCACAGTAAAAGCGGCGACGGAGCAGGCGAATACTCCGAAAGAAGTCCATATTCCGGAAACGATCCTGCTGACGACATTGGTTGCCACCGCCGGTCCCTCTTTGGAGCGGATCATCCTGGCCAAAGGATAGCCCACAAGCGGCAAGGCGAACCAAAGGTTATTCCAGTAAGCATGTCCGGTCGATTTCCAAAGGGCATAGACCAGCAATGAGAAAAAAGCCAGAAGGATTCCCCAAAGGATAAAGAATTTCCCTCCCCTGCGGGTGATTTCCTTGCGATTATTATTCAACGTTTCGGTAATGAGGGCCAAGCTCTCATTTGCCGTCATTTCTTTGTTTTGTTCCATGATATCAATTATTTACATTGTTCCTGGAGCCAAGCGAGGCTGCGCATACCACCTTAACTCCATTGCAAATATAAACAAGTTTATTTTATAAACCAAATTTTTCCGTAATATTTTTTAACTTTGTTTTGGAATAAGCCAGAAACTATGGAAAGGGAGAAACAAATCTATAAGGTAACCTTGATCGGAAGCGTCGGTAACGTTATCCTGGTCATTGTCAAATTCATTGCCGGAATCCTGGGTAGGAGCTCCGCGATGGTTGCCGATGCCGTGCATTCCCTGTCGGATTTCCTGACGGACATAATAGTACTGGTCTTCGTGGGTATCAGCGCCAGGCCCCAGGACAGTTCACATGACTATGGACATGGCAAATTCGAAACTCTGGCCACCATGTTTATCGGTCTTGCACTGGTCGGCGCAGCCATCGGCATCATAGTGTCAGGAGCATTGAAACTCGCATCCTGGCTTCAGGGCACAGATCTCGTTGCTCCACGCTCTCTCGCTCTCTGGGTAGCACTTCTGTCTATATTAATAAAGGAACTGATGTTCCGTTACACGGATAAGAAAGGAAGCGAACTGTCCTCCCCTGCCCTTTCGGCCAACGCCTGGCATCATAGGAGCGACGCCCTTTCATCAATAGCTGCAGCAGTTGGTATCGGAGGATCACTTCTTCTTGGAGGCAGATGGACCGTACTGGATCCCCTGGCCTCAATAGTTGTAGGAGCGATGTTACTCAAAGTCGCATGGGAAATCATTAAACCAAGCTTGGGAGAACTTACAGACGAATCTCTCCCGGATAGGACCGAGGAGGAAATCCTTGAGATCATCAACTCTTTCACCGAGATAACCGAACCACACAACCTAAGGACAAGAAGGATCGGAAACCGTATAGCAATAGAAGCTCATATCCGGATGGACGGGAACCTGACCCTCCTTCAGGCACATGAACTGACTTCGGCGATCGAAAGTCGGCTGAAAGAAAGATTCGGCAGCCAGACAATAGTCACGCTGCACATGGAACCGGCAAAAACCGCCGGAGTGGACGTCTAAGTGTGAGAAACCATCAGCACCCAGTCCCCGTCGTCAGGTTTCTCGGGCAGGACCAGCTCTCCGCCCTGACCTGAGGACAATCCGGCCACCTCGGTCCACTCCCCGCTCCGGGGGTTGAACCAACAGGCATCAACAGCCTTGTCCGCAGGAATGTCAGTGATTACCCCGGTTGACTTGTCCTTGGAAAAGAAATACAGTACGTGGACATTATCGGTCCTGGCATAAACGTATGCGGAAGAGGCAGCCTTAAAAGCCCTGTCGTCTGACAGGACCGGCTTCAGGTTCCACCAGTCGAAGGACTCCATGAAGGATCGCAGATACCCCATCTGGACAGCACTTGGATACTCGATGGATTCCGACCAGGGTTTGTTTTTATCTTCAGGTGTTATATATTCGACGCCATCGAAAGTCACGGTATTCACATCATAATTGCTCTTGTAAAGCCAGATATCTATCGCCCCATAGCCATAGCCGAAGAATCCTGAAAGGAAGGATATCCAACCCTGGGCCCTCGATCCGAAATCCTTTGTCCATAGGCCGCAATAACGTCCCTCATAATTGACAGCAGGACGCGGATCTTCCCAATAGTCCCTTACGAGTCCAGGGTCAACCGGACCTGTAAGCGAAGGGCTCCATTGTACGGCCCACCAGTTGTGGCCGGTCATTGCAGCTGTTTCCTTTGATGCGAATACCGACATCCCACCGGCATCCCGCTTTTCATCTCCGGTGCCACGACCAGTCACCGATGTATGCCATGAATTCTCCTGATGTCCGGACAACGGATGACCATAAGCATCATATCCATGGATATACTCGGCGACCTTGACCCAGGGATTATCCGAGAAATCGAATACGCCATAGAAACTGTTGTCGATTTCCTGGGCAAGGGTCCACATCACAGGGAAAGCGCCGAAACGGGCCACCCAGTAGCGGGACAGGGCCTTCAAGGCCGCTTCATCAGAACCTGCGTCGGAACGCATCGAACCAGCGAAGAAAAACTCCGAGTTGGCGTGGACCAACCCTGCTCCTGCTATGTACTTGTAATACTCGTCAGCAGCACGGAATCCGGGAATATCCTCAGAGTCAACCTTACCGTCCGTCAGATTGAATTCGGCCCCGATAGGCTCACTCTGATATACTGTAAAACCCTGTCCGACACGCCTGTCGACAATGTATTTGAAATGGGATCCGGCTCCGGTGTCGCCCGCATTGGGACCGGGAGAATCGAATTCTTCAGTGTACATCCCCCAATGCGTGTCACCAAGATAGAAAAACGGGGTGCCGTCTGCGTAGGTCAAGTATTTCTTTCCTGGTTCGACCCTCAGGAAACCGTGCCGGTAGATCTGGAGATCCCCTTCATACTTCTTGCAGCGGAAAGTCCCTTCAAGGCCGTCAAGCGACACGTCCTGCGGACAGGAAGACTTCCATTCCCATTTTCCAGGACGAGTCGGTGCGAACCGGACCAGGAACAGGCTCCCGCCATCCCAGAAAGCCGGACGAATCAGGGTCTCTCCGCTACGCTTATGAGTAAAAGCAACGTCCATCATCACGGAGTCCGACCCTCCTGATGAATAATCATTTGACGACTCGAACCCATGTTCGGCCATCATCCAAGTATAGATTCCTCCTTGATTGAAAGAATAATCAGGTGTACAGGCGGCCAGCAATGAAAGGATGGCCAATGAGTGGATGAATCTTCTTGCAAACGGCATTATCAGAAACTCGCCTCGATCGGATCCCCTCCGAAATGTCCTCCTAGGACCAGTTTTGACTTGAGGGAAATATTCATCTCGTCTTCAGAAACCTTTTCCTCAATCATCTGCTGAAGAAGGGTAAACGATTTGGTACCAATTTCAGCAAGAGGCTGCACGACATGAGGGATAACCGGTTTCTTGAGATCATAGATGTCACTCTCATCGAAACAGACAAAGGAAAAATCTTTAGGAAGATTCAGACCAAGGACATTAAGAGCATTGAAACCGTACATCGCAAGCTTCTTGGTAGGAAGGACGAAAGCTTCGGTACCACGCTTTAGGGCATCACGGAAAATCTCTATCGTATCTTTGCGGGCTGCCTCGGTTTCATAATCTATCCTGTGGATCCTTATGTCATCCTTTAGCCCTGCCTCTTCCATCGACTTCGAGTAACCATACTCCCTATCAGTGAGACTGGTGACTCCAAGTTTGTAGGAAATCATTTCAATCTTTCCGAATCCTTGATGGACGAGGTATTTTGTAGCCATCGTTCCGGCATCAACATTGTCCACCAGAACCCTTCCGAATTCATGACCGGGGACATCCCTGTCTATAAGGACGGTGGGAATCCCGACATTCAGCACCCTGGAAAGAGCGTTCTCGGAGCCAAGGCAAGGGGCAACGATCAGGCCTTCAACGTTAAAGCCTACCATTGTTTCGACCAGATGTTCCAGTTTTCTGGGGCTCTCCTCTGAAGAAGCGAAAATGGCTGTGTAACCAGCTTCGTAAGCTATGTTTTCCAGGTTCCTGCAGATTTCGGCAAAGAAAGGATTGGCAATATCGGACACGATGACAGCAATGGAGTGCGATTTACCGCTCCTAAGAGAAGCCGCCGCATTGTTTCTCCTGTAACCAAGTCTTTTGGCTACATCCAGAACCCTTGCGGCTGTATTTGGGTTGACAGGACAATCCAGGCGGCCGTCTTTTCCCATCTTGGCATTCATTACGAATGAGACCAAGGTGACAGACACACCGGCTTCCCGGGCGACGTCCCTTATTGTGACTTTTTTCATTGTTGACTGGGGATTTGTTAGTTCGTTGTAAGTGATCTTATCCATGTAACATGACGATGAGACCGGCCATGACGATGGAAACCATACTCATCAGTTTAATCAATATATTCAATGAAGGTCCGGAGGTGTCCTTGAAAGGATCACCGACAGTGTCTCCCACCACAGTCGCATGGTGGTTGACTGAATTCTTGCCGCCGAAATGGCCATCCTCGACATATTTCTTTGCATTATCCCAGGCTCCGCCTGAATTTGCAAGGAATATTGCCAGGATGAAACCGGCTCCAAGACCTCCGATGAGAAGACCCATTACGCCTGCCTCGCCGAGGACCACTCCAACAACTATGGGGACTATGATGGCAGTGAGGGCGGGGGTAATCATTTCATGCTGGGCTGCTTTGGTGGAGATTTCCACACAACGTTTGTAATCCGGGCGTTTCTTGCCTTCGAGGATTCCGGCAATCTCCCGGAACTGACGGCGAACTTCCACGACCATCTTCTCGGCTGCACGTCCAACTGCATTCATGGTCATTCCACAGAAAAGGAAGGCCATCATGGCACCGAGGAATACTCCTGTCAACACGCGGGGATTCATAAGGTTGACCTGGTAGTACTGGACAAGGTCGGGAATAGTGGCCTGGGCGACACCCACAACCCTGTCACCGATGTTCAAGGCTGTGGTTCCGACATGCTGCAAACCGATCTTGATCTCTTCTATGTAGGAAGCGAGCAGGGCAAGTGCGGTAAGGGCAGCAGAACCGATAGCAAAGCCCTTTCCGGTAGCGGCAGTGGTGTTGCCAAGGGCGTCCAGGGTGTCTGTCCTGTGGCGGACTTCGGGGTCAAGTTCGCTCATCTGGGCATTGCCACCTGCATTGTCAGCTATAGGGCCATATGCATCGGTCGCCAAGGTAATTCCAAGAGTGGAAAGCATTCCGACCGCAGCTATACTGATCCCATAGAGTCCGAAGCTGATCAGGGAAGGATCGAAGGAGAAACCGGTAGCGAAGAGGTAGGACAGAAGGATGGCAACCACTATAGTCACTACAGGGATGCAGGTAGAGATCATTCCGAGACCGATTCCCTGGATAATCACAGTGGCGGGACCCGTCTGGGAACTTTCCGCCAGTTTCTGGGTAGGTGTATATGAATGTGAGGTGTAATACTCCGTGGCTTTGCCTATGATAACTCCAGCCAGAAGTCCGGAGATTACGGAAAGGCTCATCTGCCACCAGTTGGGGAAACCAAGCACATAGAATACGACAAAGGTCACAACAGCTATAAGGGCAGCAGAGAGGTTGGTCCCCACGCTGAGGGACTTCAGGAGTTGCTGAAGCCCGGCTCCTTCCTTTGTACGTACAGCATATATTCCAAGGATGGAAAGCACAACACCTATGGCGGCAATCATCATCGGGGCGAGTATGGCCTTCATCTGGCTTTCTACTCCGGCACTGAAGAAAGCTGAGGCTCCAAGCGCCATGGTCGCCAGGATGGAACCGCAATAAGACTCGTAAAGGTCTGCTCCCATTCCTGCCACGTCACCCACGTTGTCGCCAACATTGTCAGCGATTGTAGCAGGATTACGGGGATCATCTTCCGGGATGTCCTGTTCAACCTTTCCTACTATGTCGGCTCCCACGTCAGCAGCTTTGGTGTAGATTCCACCTCCAACCCTTGCAAACAAGGCCTGGGTGGATGCACCCATACCGAAAGTAAGCATGGTCGTGGTGATAACCACGAGCTTCTGTGAGACGTCAGGATTATCAATACATGCGTTGAGGATAACCCACCATATCGAAATGTCCAACAGGCCAAGTCCAACCACGGTCAGGCCCATAACCGCTCCTGAACGGAAAGCCAGCTTGAGGCCGGAATTAAGCGTCCTGCTTACTGCATTCGCAGTCCTTGCGGAAGCATAGGTGGCAGTCCTCATCCCTATGAAACCGGCAAGTGCAGAGAAAAAACCGCCTGTCAGGAATGCAAATGGAACCCACCCGTTCTGCACGTGGAGCACGTATGCCATGAATGCGAACAGAAGGGCAAGGACCACAAACACTATGGCGACCACCTTGTACTGCTGTTTCAGGTAAGCCATGGCGCCCTCACGGACATACTGGGCTATTTCTTTCATCGTTGGGGTCCCTTCGCTCTCTTTCTTCATCTGATGGTAGAAGAACCAGGCAAAGAAGAGAGCCAGGACAGACGCTGCTGGAACCAAATAGAAAAGATTATCCATTACTAGAAGTATATTTGATATTTAACAAATATGATTAACAAATATAATCTTTTTTTGTCAAATAGTTAAAACGATAAACCAATGCCGTCCGGCGGCGTTGGCACCGGACGGCAGATTTGATTAATCATTATTCTCACTTGGCCTCCTGGTACCCGGGGTTCTGAGGCCTCAGGTTAGGATTGCGCTGCATCTCGTTGAGGGAGATAGGCCAGAGAAGATCGCTTTCCTTGAAAGTTCCGCCAGAGCCGTTGACGGCGCCGATGAGATTGACGAAATCAACCTTTCCACGAGTAGTCTCGGAGATGTTGGGGAACTTGCCCGTACGGACGCAGTCATCCCAGATCTTTGACTCAAACGGGAACTCGCGGAGACGCTCCAGCCAGCAGGCTTTGATGAAATCATCCTTCGAAAGGGCCTGATTGGCAGTCGTGAGTTCTGCAACGGTCTTGCCAAGGGCGCGTGACTGAACCTGGGCCAGGTAGCCGGCGGCTTCAGCATTCACACCGCTGCTTTGGGCGATAGCCTCTGCAGCATCGAGAAGGGTCTCGGCGTAACGGTAGATATTCCAGTCCTTGATACCCTTTCCAGTGCTGAGAATTGCTTGCTCATCATAATAATACCAGTTGCCAGGGAACTGATAACCCATATTCGCAAAATTAATGTTGGTGAAGCCGGGCATCCAGCCAGTCGTAAATGCCGGAGGATTCCACTTGCGCCCGTCATCAGGCCTTGTGTAATCCCAGTGGAAGAACTGGTTGGGTTGGATGCGAAGGTCATCAGGCTCGTAAACGTTCAGGTAACGGTTGATGGGTCCGAAGCAACGTTCATAGATAGCATACTTGTTGGAAAGGCTGGTTGCCGATCCGTCAAAAGCATGGGTGGGAGTATAAGAGTTATTTCCAAGGGAAGCCTCGAACTCATAGGCATAGATAACCTCATCAAGATCATCTATGTCGCGGAGCTGGTTGTAAGCACTGTTCAAACCAGTGTCTTTGTTCTGTGCAAGTGCAACCTTGCCGGATCCGATGATCTTCCTGGCCTCGGTAGCAGCTTCAGCGTACTTTCCCTGCCAGAAATACAGGTCGGTGAGGGCCATCTCGGCAATCCACCTGGTGATCCTGTGGCCGTTTGCCGCGAATTTGGCGTCGGGAAGATTGGTTGAAGCAGTCTTGAGGTCACTCTCGATAAGGGCGATTACCTCAGCCTTGGGTGAACGTGGAAGTTCGGTATCGAATGAAAGGTCATACAGGAACTCCTCGCTCTTGGGAACATCTCCGAAGAACTTCACCAGCATCATGTAGTTGAATGCCCTGAAGAAACGAGCCTCACCATCTAACCTTGCTCCGTCAGCGGAAGACATGTTGCCCGAGCTCACCACATCGGGAATCGCCTTGATGATACCGTTGGCATTGTTGATGACTCTGTAGCATCCGTCCCAGAGGCCGTCCATATCTTCGGAAATACTCTGGGTATTATCCTGACGGGTAAGGAGGCGTGAATAGTTGCACTGAAGCTCCTGTCCTTCATACACATTGACGAAGTAACCTGTAAGCAGGCTGGTGTATGCGATCAGCGAGCAGTCGTAGGCACCGGTAGAAGCGAACTGAGTAGGTGCGCCAACTCTGTAAAGATAGTTGACATTACCTTCAATGTCCGCCTTGGTCTTGAAGAAGTCCTTAAAGGTAAGGTTACTCTTCGGGCTCTCCGCAAGGAACTCCGAGCAGGAGGAAATGAGGAAGAGACCACAAACGAGTGTCGCTATTGATAAAAATATCTTTTTCATAATATATCTTCTGTGTTAGATGTTATCAACTTCGTCATAAATTAGAAAGTCACGTTTACACCGAAGGTAAAAGTTCTCGCGCGAGGATAGGAGTAGAACGGAGTGTTCTGTCCGCGGGAATTGACGGACTCGAAGTTGCCTCCACCTGAGCCGGCTTCAGGATCATATCCAAGATAGTCCTTGGAGCAGAGCAGGAAGAGATTGCTGCCGCTTATGTAGGTACGGAGAGCATTGATTCCGAGCCTGCTGGTGACAGCCTTGCCGAAAGTGTAGCCGAGCTGCATCATGTTGAGACGGAGATAGGAACCGTCGCAGACCCAGGCAGTGTCACCCTTGGTGTCCTGTCCGGCATGTCCGGAGTTACACAGACGGATGGCCTGCTGCATGGTGTTGGGATTGGTTCCGTCATATGCATCCTTGTAGATGGCGGTGAGTCCGTTGGTAATACCGAAACGGTCGTACAGAGGGTGGAAGTAACGCTGCTGGACTTCTACACCATAAACGAACTGGAGATCAGCGGTAAGGTCGAAGCCCTTGTAGTTGAAGGTGTTGATCCAGCTTCCGTTCCAATCAGGAACACCCTTACCGGTCACTATCTTACCTTCCGAACGATGAGGACGACCGATCTGTGCCTGAGAGCATTTTCCGGCCTGTGCATCTTCAACGGTCCAGACGCCATAGCGCTCGTAACCGTAGAATGCTGAGATAGGCTCTCCTACGCGAAGGACGGTGTTGGCACCTGACACCCAGGAGTTCTCCTCGATATCAGCGTCGGTCTCTCCAAGATGGACGATCACGTTCTTGTTGTAGTTGAGATTGAGGGTGGTGTTCCAGGTAAAGGTCTTGTTGTCGATAGGATAGGCGTTGAGCATGAAGTCTAAACCATCATTCTTGACCGAACCGATGTTCTTCATGACAGAGGAGAAACCAGTGGAATGGACAACAGGGCAGTTGAGAAGGAGGTCGGAAGTGAACTTATGGTAATAAGAAACATCCAGGTTGACGCGGTCCTTGAAGAAGCCAACGTCGAAACCTACGTCAAACTGAGCGGTCTTCTCCCACCTGAGGTCTGAGTTGGCCATAGAACTGATACGGGAATAAGGAGCGCTGACATTATTGATGAGCGTGGTGCTCGATTCAACACTTGACAGGGATCTGTACACACCGATCTCGGAGTTACCGGTAAGTCCGTAACTCGTGTGGAGCTTGAGGTGGCTGATTGACTTGGCATTCTTCATGAAATCTTCCTGAGAGACCATCCAAGCGAAACCGGCTGAAGGGAAGAAACCGTACTTGTGATTCTCTCCGAACTTGGAGGATCCGTCATAACGGCCGGTAGCGGTGATTGAATAGCGGTCCTTGAATGTATAGGCAAGACGGAGGAAGTAGGAGTTCATGGCCCAACGCTGGTGCTCTGAAGCCGGCTTCCTGTGGTCGGTACCCACACCCATGTTATAATCCTCGAAGAAATCAGTAGTAAAACCTCTGGTCCTGGCATAGTTGTACATGTAGGTACGCTCCTGCCATGAGAGACCGGCCATGGCGTTGATACGATGATCATCGAAGACCTTATTGTAGGTCAGGTAGGTTTCCTCCTGCCAGTAGAAGGTGTTGGTGCTGGTGAATTCAGCCCTTCCGTCCGGTGCAGAGAGGTTGGTAAGGTTAGTAGGAGAGTAATACCTGATCTGGATTGTGTGCGCATCGATTCCCAACTGGGTTTTGAGGTCAAGGCCGGGGAGAAGGTGGAAGGTGAATGCAGCATTTCCGAAGATCTGGGTGTCAGACCTCCTTCTCTTCTGGAGATCGAGAATCATCACCGGGTTAGCCATACCCTCGAATCCATAGGACATCGCAGGTGAAGCGTTGGTGGTGTATTTATTGGTTCCGGGCTCATAAACGGGGAGCCAGGGCAGCATCTCGATCATGGTACGGATAGCCTCCTGACCACCTGCTTCCTGTGGAGTGTGGCGGCCGTAGGTGTGGTTAACCATGAGGTTGATGTTGGTAGTCAACCATTTCGTGGGATTGGCATCAAAGGTCAACTTTCCGCTCGCACGCTTTGTATAAGTATTGATCAGAAGACCTTGCCTGTCCGTATAGTTAAGGAAAGCTCCGGTAGAAGAATTCTTGCCCTTCTGCTGGACATTGATCTGATGGTTGTGGGAGATTGTAGTACGAGTGGACTCCTTCTGCCAGTCGGTGTCATAGAGAGGCTTTCCGGAGGCGTCGAAATAAGTCCTGTCGGTAAACCAGTCGGCAGGATTGAGCGACCAGTTCATACCGTTCCACTTATTCTCGTTGGCAAGACCGGCCATGAATGTATCGCACCATTCCTGGGCGTTCATGGCATCCATGTAACGGGCCATCTGGCCGATGGATACGGATCCCTGGTAACTGATCCGTCCGCCGTCCTGTCCGCCGTCGCCTCTCTTGGTGGTAACGAGGATAACTCCGTTAGCACCGCGGGCGCCGTAGATAGCAGCTGCGGAAGCATCCTTAAGAACCTCGATTGACTCGATGTCATTAGGGTTGACAAGTCCGAAATTCTCCATCGCAACTCCGTCAACCACATAGAGAGGGTCTGAGGAAGCGTTGATGGTGGCAGTACCGCGGATGATAACGCGAGGCGTGTTGAAGCCCTGGGTCGCATCGTTAAGGACGGTTACACCGGAGGCTTTACCACGAAGGCTTTCGAGGGCGCTGAAATTCTGCGCCTTTACGATCTGCTCGCCTTTGACGTTAGCGATGGAACCGGTGACATCCCTCTTACGGGCGACACCGTAACCGATGACGACCGTCTCATCAAGGAGGTTGACATCAGGCTCCATTTGAATGTTCAAAGACGTCATATTACCGACAAGAACGCGCTGATCCTTGTAACCGATGCAGGTAAACACGAGTGTTTCCTGGGGAGCAGCTGTAATAGTGTAGGTACCGTTGGCCTCTGTCAAGCTTCCAACAGTGGTGCCTTCAACCATTACAGCGACTCCGGGGAACGGGTTAGCATTCTCATCCGTCACGACGCCTGTCACAGTGTGCCTGTTCTGGGCCATCATCGAAACACTGACGATTCCGGCAAACAACACACATAGAGCATGTTTGAAAACGTGGTGCATAACTGAAACTGTTTTTGATTTGTTAAGTGGATAATGAGGATAATAGAATTATCTTTTTTAAGTTGTCTAAAGTTAGATTTAATCGTTAAAATAGGCTGCCATAATTTGACCAAAAAATGTCATTTCCGTCCCATCTTGAAACAGGAGTATTAAAAAAGCGAGGCCGGATGGGGAACCGGCCTCGAAGAAAAACGATAGGAAAGATATTATCTTACAGGGAATTCCGTCACTCTCAGAGTAGTACAACCGTAAGGAATCAACTCGATCGTTTCTTCCTCGCCAAGATTACTCCCTTGCTGGGTAAAATAGGGAATCTGACCCGTGGAACCACGATACACAGCCCAATCCAGCATCTCGCGTGCAGTACATTTAATTACCAACGGAGCGTTCTCAACATTCCAAGGATAGAGATTACGGTCAACATCCACACGGATCAATTTGAACTTATCGGGAAGATTCTTTTCAGAAATATCCTGACGGGAGAAACAGTAATTCCATTTAGAGGGAGAAGTCACTTCCAGGTACCAATCCCCGTATCTTATCCTTTCTTCCGGCTTGAATTCCTTGCGGGTCCAGTTTTCCTCCATCTTGAGAGCGTAAACGAGCGGTCCCCTTTCAATTACGGCGGCACGGTCGTACCACTCTCCACATGAAATCCTCATTGGAAGATTGATGGTAATCACGTCACCCTTGGACCAATTCCTCCTCAGGGAAACTGTTTCTCCGGAAGTCATCGTAATGTCAACAGGAACGCCGTTGACCTCTACCACTGGCTCATCGCACCATGACGGGATACGGAACTTGACCGGGAAAAACGCTCCCTTAACCTTCTTGTCAGGGAAGGAAACCGTGAGGCGGACTTCCTCGTCGAAAGGATAGAAGGTTTCCTCTTTTATGTTCACCTTAACTCCATCGGCAACCACAGCCTCAACGGCAGAAGGAGCGAACACCAAAGCGGCAAGACCGCCGTCATCTGTCGCATACCAAAGGTTCTGGGTAAACTTTGGCCAGCCCTGGTGCATGTTAGTAGTACAGCAGGGATAACCATTCAGGATTCCGAACACCTGGTCGGTGTCATCATGAGGGGTCGAGAAGTTGCGCATGGTGTTACGTGTACACTCGACCTGGTTGGTCTGCTGGAAGTATTGGCGGGCTGTGTAGTCATCGGTTATCTGGGTGGGGAGTGCGTTGAACGCAACCCTTTCCAGATAGTCAGCCCAATGGGTGTCCCCTGTAATCCTCAGCATCTCCTCAAGGGAGAACATCATCTCAACCGCCGTGCAAAGCTCCGAGCCTCGGGAAGGATCACCGTAATTGATGAGCTCGTCACCTGCCCAAAGCCCGGTCGGCAGGCCAAGATAATCATGGATAACCTTCTCTCCCCTGCTCATGGCCTCCAGCAGCTTGGGATCCTTTTTCTGCTGGTAATATATTACCGGTTCCTTGAATCCCTGTCCCAGGTTGACACAGTGGAGGGTGTTCGGAGTACGGAGGATTTCTCCGTCAAAGAAATACTCACTCCACCTGGTGCTCTGGCTGTGGATCAGTTCGCCAAGTTCGAGTAGGTACTTCTCTCCAGTCAGATTGTAAAGCCATAGAACCACCTCCAGATTGTCTCCGCCACGTTGTGCTCCCCAGAAAGTCCAGTTGTCCAGCGGATACTTCGGCAACATCTTTAACTGGTAGCGGAAATATTTATCCAGGAAAGGGATGACCCTTTGGTCGCGGGTGGCCATATAGTACTGCTTGATTATCTTCAGCGCTACCATCTTCGGCCACCAGTCATGGGAATTGTTCCTCTGGAGTCCGGGCTCAGGATCCCTGTCGATGTCAGGGC
>JAGCWD010000061.1 GCA_017962025.1 Bacteroidales bacterium | reverse complement strand
GGTCGATCTCGTACTTAGGGAGAACATGGTCTCGGTCTATGCTGTACACTTCTACCTTTCCTGCAATTTCAAGGGTGTTCGCGAGCACTTCCGGATGGTCGGGGAACAGGGCGGCCATCTCTTCCTCTGTCTTGAGGTATTCCTGCTGGGTGTAATGGAGCCTTGGTTCTTCGAATATCTTCTTGCCGGTGTTGAGGCAGATAAGATGGTCATGGGCAGGGCCATCTTCCTTGTCTACGAAATGTACGTCGTTGGTGGCCACTACCTTGACTCCCATTTCTTCGCCCAGCTTGAATATACCTTCATTGCTGATCTTTTGCTGCTCATAGACCTCCAGGGACAGCCCGGGTACCTCTGTCTTGTGGAGCATCACCTCGAGATAGTAATCGTCTCCGAATACTTTCTTGTGCCATTCCACCGCCTTCCTGGCGGCCTCCATGTTGCCGGAAACGATATCCTTTGGGATTTCACCGGCCAGACAGGCGGAACAGCAGATCAAGCCTTCATGGTATTTCTCAATTATCTCGTGGCTTACCCTTGGCTTTCCATAGTAGAGTCCTTCTATGAAACCCAGGGAGACTATGTTTGATAGGTTCTTATAGCCCTGGTAATTCTTGGCCAGTAGGATCAGGTGATAGTATGCCCTGTGCTCGTTATCCTTCAGTTTTGGATCATAGTGCCTGGTAACATACACCTCGCATCCGATGATCGGCTTCACCTTGTACTCTTTTGTCTCCTTGTCCCGGTGCTTGTCAGCGAACTTGAAGAACTCCTTTATTCCGTACATGTTTCCGTGGTCTGTGATGGCCAGGGCTGGCATGCCCATGGCCTCTGCCCTGTCGAACAGGGTGGCTATCGACGAGAAGCCGTCGAGTATGGAGTACTGCGTGTGGACGTGAAGATGTACGAAGGCCATTTCGGGTAGTTTGTGTCTTACAAATATACCGTTTTTTTGCATTATATTTGTAAGAAACAAAAGGACTGATAAACACTTTAAGCCATGAAAGGAGATTCATTTTTCGCATTGATAGCCGGGGCGGCCGCAGGCTTGACCCTGGGATTGCTTTTCGCTCCGGAAAAGGGCGAGGAAACCCGTCGCAAGGTTAAAGTTGCTGCAGCTGAAGGCTGGGACGAATTCATGGATGCCGCAGACGAAGGCTGGAGCAAGGCCAAGGAGACGGCCGCTGACATCAAGGAAGGGGCAGAAAGCGCCACATCCCGGCTCAGGGCCCGTACAAGGCTAGCCCGCAGGGATCTCAAGGATCTGAAGGCCACTCTGGCAGACCAGGCTTCCGACCTGAAGGAGGACGCACGCGAGAAGATCCTCCAGCAACTTGAAAAACTCGAGAAGGCCCTTGCAAAGGAGCCCGGAGAGGTTGACGAGCAGGATCCTACCGAATAGGCCTTTGAGATGGGCGAATTCACAAGGCCATTCGAAGACCTCGGAAAGGAGGCTTCTGAATATATCGACCTGCGTCTGGATGACATAAAACTCCGGACAGCCAAGGGACTCTCCATGACGCTCAGCAAGCTTCTCTACATGTTGCTTGTCTTGTTCGTGGTGTCCATTGTCCTTACGGCCGTTGCCATCGGAGGAGTCATGTGGATAGGTGAAATGATTGGCAGTTATGCGGGAGGCGCCGCAATCGTAGCGGCCTTCTTCCTGCTAGTCCTCGGGGTTCTCATCCTCTTGAGGAAGAAGCTTTTCCGCGATACCTTCGTGCCCTTGTTCATCAAGCTTTTCTTTGATGAAGACAAATAGTGGAGAGCCATGAAGTACAGTGAAATCAAGACGATGGGGCAGCTTGAAAAGGCCCAGGAACAGGTAAAGGCCAAGATCGGCAACAAAGGAGACGATGTTCGTGCTTCATTTTATGACATCAAGGAGACATATTCCCCGTCACATCTGATGATGTCAGGCCTTAAGTCCTTCTCCTCCTACATTCCCGTCGACCAGCTTCTCCTGACTACCGTCCGGCGCCTTAAACGGCGTCTGTTGAAATAGCCATGTGCTGGAAGACCTTTACTCCCCGCACCGCCGCTTCGCGGCCCCTCCCTAAGGGCCCCTCCCTCTTAACGTGCCGAGGGTGGCGGTGGTTCGGGGAATAAAGGTCTTCCAGCATAAGCAATTCCCAAAACCACGACACATGAATATATTCAGAGACAGGATTGAAGCGATCCGGGGCATGATGCGCTCAAGGGGTTGGGATGCCGTCATTCTGACTGGTGTAGATCCCCACAACAGCGAGTATTCTGCGACACGATGGCATCAGGTCGCTTGGGTCTCCGGCTACACCGGAGAAGGTGACCTCGTTATCACTGAAGACCATGTCGGCCTCTGGACCGACACCAGGTATTTCATCCAAGCTGAAAGGCAACTCCAAGGAAAGGGAATTGAACTACACAAGACGCGTGTCCAGAATCAGGTACTGATCCCGGAATGGCTTTCCCGGCATTTTGACGGGTATGAAGAAGTCGTCATCGCCGTTGACGGACTAGGCATAAGCGCTACGACAGTCCTTGAGATCCGGGATGCTCTTGGCCGCGACAGGACCGCCATTGCCAATGTCCCTGACATGCTCTCTCCTTTTTGGCAGGATAGACCCGGCATACCCCAGACTCCGATAATTACCCTCGGAACCGAAACTGTCGGCTGGTCCAGGAAACAGAAGATTACATGGCTGCGCAAGTGGATGGGAGACAATGGCTGCGATGCAATCCTCCTGACAGCCTTGGATGAAATAGCATGGGTGCTTAACGTTCGCGGACAGGATGTAGCTTACAATCCTGTGGTGATGTCCTATCTTCTCATCACTCCCGACACTGCCCAGTGGTTCGTCCGCAAAGGCCCTCTCCCGGAGAATGACAATGAGACCGAGGACAGCTTCTATGAACTGACCTCAGACGGAGTGAACATCCAGGATTATTCAGACATCGGGATGGCTCTTGCCGGGATGGTTGACGATGAATATATTCATAAGCTTTTCGTCAATCCGGCAACCCTCAATTATGACCTTTACGGTATTCTGAAGGAGAACACACTCCAGGAAAACGTAAAAACAGGAAAGTCTCCTGTTGCACAACGGAAGGCCGTAAAGAATGAAGTGGAAATCGCTGGCATGAAGGAAGCTCACCTGGAAGACGGTGTCGCCATGGAGCGTTTCTTTTATTGGCTCGAAAAAATGGTCGAGGCCGGAGAGCCTCTTAATGAATATGAGTGCTCGGTCAAACTTCACGAATTCCGCAGCGAAATAGAAGGCTTCAGGGGAGAGAGTTTTGAGACCATATCCGCTTATGGCGCGAATGCAGCCTTACCGCATTATGTGACTCCCAAAGAAGACTCAGCAGAAATCTACGCAAACGGGCTATATCTCTGTGATTCGGGAGGACAGTATCTTTTCGGAACCACCGACATTACAAGGACCGTCCCCATGGGCCCCTGTACTCCACTTGAAAAGGAAGACTATACCCTGGTCCTGAAGGGCCACATCGCATTGGCCAAGGCGGTCTTTCCGAAAGGGACGGCGGGTTGCCAGATAGATGTCCTAGCAAGGGAACCGCTATGGAGTACCAAAAGGAATTTCGGACATGGGACTGGCCACGGGGTCGGGTTCTATCTGAATGTCCATGAAGGTCCACAGGACATCCGTCAGAATTTCAACCGCCAGCCCCTGCTGCCGGGGATGATAACATCAGATGAACCGGGAATATACAGGGAGAGCCAGCATGGTGTGCGTCACGAAAACCTTATCCTCTGCGTGGATGCAGGGGAGAATGATTTCGGACGATGGCTAAGGTTCGAGACTTTGACCCTATGCCACTTCGACACATCCATTATCGTCAGGAATCTTCTTGACGAATCGGAGATAAAATGGCTCAACGACTATAACGAACGCGTTTTCCGCACGCTTTCACCACATCTTTCTTCCGACATTGCCTCCTGGCTTCGCCAGAAGACCTTGCCGATTTGAGGATCCTGGTCTCCTACTTCACTTTTTTGAAAGTAAACCCGGTTTTCATTCCATCGTAGGAATCAGCCAGGTTTGAGATGGCATTGAGGTTCGGCTGGTTCGAGAACTGGCTGACAACCTGGACCAGACTCAGTAGCTTGCTGGAGTCGAAGGTCATGGCCATCTGGTCCCCTACGACCGACAGGTAAGCGGCCGGAAGGGGGAAGAATGGCGTCTTGAGTGTCAGTTTCTTGTTAGTGTCGTCGAATTCGTAGGTTCCGTCAATGGTTTGTCCGCCTAGCGTGTAGGTACAGGTGTTGTCTTCTCTTAGGTTGAGGGAGATACTGCCTGCCTTGAACCCCACCATCTCGAAATAGGGAACCAGTTTGTCAGCAACCCCCTGGCTGGCAACAGCTCCTCCGGCCTTTTTAAGAAGGTTTTCACTTTCAAACTGGATGGCCGGTTCGTCATAGGTCCAGTTGCCCACAAGAGCAGTCTTGGTGGTTGTATCATAGAACTGTCCCAGCACGGAACCGAGAATCTTGACCACGGTGGCAACCGTGGAGGTCTTCTTGTGACCGCCGAACAAAGACCCGATTGCACCTACGGTCCTGATGATGCCGCAACCCGATACAGTCAAGGCGCAGCACAGGAGGGCGGTCGCTGCAAAGCGATGCCTTTTCATGACTATGCCTCCTTGGAGTCTTTTCTCTCCTGGAACTTCTGCTTTACCGTATCGATAGCGTCCTCTGTTTTCTCCTGAAGCTCGGCAGCATTCTCCTTTACTTCAGCATAGACATCCTTAGCCTTGTCGGCTACCTTTCCGGCTACTTCCACGGTCTTTTCCTTGGCTTCAGCATAAACGTCCTTGGCCTTGTCAGCAACCTTTCCGGCCACCTCTACGGTCTTTTCCTTAGCTTCAGCATAGACATCTTTGGCCTTGTCCACAGCCTGGTTGGCGGTGTACTGGACCTTCTCCTTCAATGTTACTTTTCCATCGCCGTTCAGATCCCTGGGATCGATGGCTTCCTTGTTGATGTTTTCTTCCATGGTTGAAAATTGTAAAGTATTGATTATTGGTTCTTTTCTTTCTTATTTCCCACGACGATTCCTGCCCCGGCAATAATCAGGAGTACCAGAAGCACTGCCGAAGAAGCCCTTGAGACCTTCTCGCTGGTTGAATAAATCCTGGGTTCGAAACGCATTACCAAGTCATGCTCTCCAGCCGGAAGTAAGGCTCCGCGAAGGATCCAGTCAGTCCGGAAAACCTCCAAATCCCCGGTCCCGTCACAAGTCATCTTCCAGTCAGGATAATAGACTTCGCTAAAGACAGCGGGCCGGTCTGCCGAGGCGACATAATGGTAGTGAAGCTCGTTGGGGCTGTAGTAAGTCATGTAGATGGTGTCGCGAGCCTCGACCCCTTCGACTGGCTCAGGGACCGAATGGTGAGCCTTCAGAACTGCCGGCGAGAAATCGGCACCGATTATTGCCATTGTCCTGAGGTCGGTAGATTCAATCAGTCCGATTTCATCGTCCGGTGTAGCTGCTTCCGTGAAATCGTTCACGAACCAAGCCGTTCCGTATGCCTTGGGATTGACCACAGGAGGCATTTCCCCTCCGAAGATCAGATACTTGGTGTTGAGTACGGAAAGCATTTTCAATTCAGGCAGGGCAGCCTGTGCTTCCTCAATCGTTCCTGCACCCTGAACCGCTGAACCTATAGACATTATCTCTTTTGTGAGATACCTTTCGATAAGGTCCTGATACCTCTGGAGCTTTGCCGGACTGTACCCGCCGATATTCTTGTGCCAGTAGGAATTGAATGTGTCGTTGAATATGTCCGCACTGAGGTCGATCACCCTGTAGGATGGTGAGGAATCTTCCAGGATCAATTTATCCACCGGTCTCTGGTTGAAATGGTTTCCGAACTGTCGGGGAGTCGTGAAGCTGTCGGCATTCAGGTAGCGCTTTCCGACTGTGAACATATTCACAAGGATCAGGAGACATATTCCCGCCATGGCCTCGATCCGTCTGGCATTTCCGATATGAGGATCCGAGGCATAGGATTTCGAGGCGTTTTTTGGTTTGCTATAGGCCCAGAGGATGAGCCCGAAGGTAAGGAGGATGAGCACCATCGACCAGAGAGCGTCGCTGACGAGAAGGTATTTCCTGTCTTCCTTCAAGGCATCGACTATCACATCCTGCATTCTCGAGTCGGAAGCGCCGGAGAATGAACCGGCTATGCCTGGGACCAAGATGCACAGCAGGCAGAAGCCGGCTGTAAGGGCAAGAGCTATCCATCCTGCACGCAGGAAATCCTTTTTCGAATATTCCTTTTTAAGGATACGGTCAAGAGTCAGGAAGCCCAGCATGGGCAGTGTGAACTGCAGGATCACGAGCGCCATTGAAACAGTCCTGAACTTGTTATACATCGGAACATGTTCAAAGAACAATCTTGTGAACCACATCATATGGCTTCCAAGAGCCAGAAACACTGCCAGCAGGGTCGCAGCCAGCAACCACCATTTTTCCTTTCCCTTGTAGAGGAACAGGCCAAGGAGGAATAGGAATATCGTAATCGCGCCCATGTACATAGGTCCAGCCGTGAACGGCTGAGGACCCCAGTAGAAGGGCAGAGCCTTTGCGATTTCTGTCGGATTACCCTGACCGGCCTGCTTGAAGAGCTTCACGACCTCTGATTTGTCAGGGTTTATGGAACCGGCTGACGATCCTCCGTTAAAGTTTGGAATCATCAGGTTGGGAAGTTCCTCCCAGCCGTAAGACCAAGATGTAGCATAGTCCAGCTGGAGTCCTTCATTGTTGATTTCTCCCCCAGTTGGATGAGAGAGTTCCGAACCTCCCCTCATTGTGTATTTGGAATATTCGTACAGGGGGGCAAGTTTTATAGTGTTGGTTCCTATGCCGGCAAGTCCGACTATAAGAAGCAATGCAGAGGCAATGAAAAATCGTCCTGTCTTCAGTCGGCGTTCCTTGGATATGATCAGATGGATGAACAGTGCGATTACATAAACCGCGATCATTAAAGCGAGGTAGTAGGTGATCTGCTGGTGGTTTGCCTTGATTTGCAAGCTTAGAGCCAGTCCAAAGAGGACTGATCCCAATACAGTCCCAGGAAGCCATGCCGTCCACCTGCCTTCGACCTTGAGAGCCTTCTTATAGGTAAATAATACTGCAGCCAGGGCCCATGGCAAAAGGGCCAGAGCCTGCATCTTTGAGTTGTGACCTACCTGGATAATCTGGAGATTGTAGGAGCAGAAAGTGATGGCTATCGCGCCTCCTATCGCCAGGAACTTGTCGATTCCCAAGGCGAGCATGAGGAGGAAGGCGCCAATAAGGGAGAGAAACAGGTAACTGGCAGGCCGTTTACCTTTCATGAGGAAATCAAACAAAGGCTGTGTCCAGTCTCCCTGTGAGGCCGGTGTGAAAGAGGTATTGGGCATGCCACCGAACATGGCGTCAGTCCAACGTGCCGGATCATCAGGATGATTACTGTTCCATTCAATAGTCTCCTGGGCCATGCTCTTGTAGCCTGTGATGTCGCTCTGATTGACAATCTTTCCGGAGAGAACCTGAGGCACAAAAGAATAAGCCAGAACCAGTAAGAACAATACTATCCCTGCGTAGATGGCTATTGTTTTGATGATACTCTTGTCTGTCATTTTTCCTTGTTATCGGCGGTCATCTCGTCCAGGTAGCCGGCCAGTTGCTTGGTGATGGTACGGCGGCTGTATCTCGAGATGTCCGAATCATTATCCTTTAATTCATTATTTTTGAATTCATTCCAACAGAAGTCCACCCATGTGTCAATGCTTTTCCGGTCGTCCCAATCATAAACAACGCCAGCAGAACATTCCCTAACCATCCTGGCCATTATACTTTCCGGTTGTCCTATTCCCAGAATAGGTCTGCGGGATGCCAGGTATTCAAACAATTTTCCAGGGACAGCGGAAGCATACTCGGGTTCCTGACGAAGGCAGAGAAGGAGGAAGGAAGCATTACGTTGCTCCTGTACAGCGACTTCGTGTGGCTGGTAACCTAGATAGACCAGATTCTCTTCCAGACCGGCTTCCTTGATGGTGGCCAGGATTTCCTTGTCCGTCTTTCCAACCAGTCTTATCCTAAGAGCTCTCCTGAATTCCTCGTCAGTTCTGCATTTTTCGGAAAGAACCTTCCAGAGAACGACAGGATTACCGTCGGAGGCAAACAGTCCGGTTAGGGTAATGTTGAAATTGCCATCATAGTCAATGTCTCCCTTGTAGTCAGCGGGATCGAAGCCATTTGTCATCAGGCGGACCTTGTTGGTGGTCATTGCCTGAAAATCCCTTTGCTCGAAAGGAGAGACGGCCACCACTATCGAAGCGTTGTCTAAAACTGCTTTTTCCAGTTCATGCTGTTTTTCGTCTGCTCTCCTGGTTAGGCCGAGGTGCTTATAATAGAAAATCTTTGTCCAAGCGTCCCTGAAGTCTGCCAACCATGGGATTCCGGTGGCTTTGGAAAGACGAAGACCAATAAGATGCATGGAGTGGGGCGGGCCTGTGGTCACTATGGCATCTACCGGATGATCCTTCAGGTATTTTTTCAGGAACCTGACCGAAGGTCTCACCCACATCACCCTTGGGTCAGGGATGAAGAAATTTCCTCTGACGAAAAGGGAAAGCTTCTGTTTCCATGACTTTCTACCCCCGTTTATAGGATTGACCTCATCGCCAGGGCTTCCTTTCCCCATCAGTTTCCTGTAGATCTCGTAAGGCTCGGTGATATGCGTTTTGACAATTTCAGCCTCCGGGGGGATTTCGGCTTCAAGCGTCCTGTCAGTTGCTTTCAACTCCGGATTCTCCGGGGTGTAGACAACGGGCTGCCAACCTTCTTCGGGAAGGTATTTGGCGAATTTCACCCATCTCTGGACACCAGAACCACCGGATGGTGGCCAGTAGTAAGTTATGATCAGGACCCGTTTCATCTTGATAAATATAGCAATAATTAATTACACTCCCAGTTCGTCCTTCATGGAACGGAGGAGGTCGAAGGCCTGAAGAGGAGTCATGTTGTTGAGGTCGGCTGATGCGAGCTGGTCGCGGAGCGACTCCAGTGTAGGGTCGTCAAGCTGGAAGAAAGATAGTTGGAGGGAACCGTCGCTTTCGAGGGTGCCTGCCTTGGTCTGGACCGGTTTCTTGATCTGGCCCTTCTTGGCGCTGACGATATGCTCGGAATCATTCATTTCCAGAGCCTTAAGGGTGTTCTCCGCACTCTGGATGACCTCTTTCGGCATACCGGCCATCCGGGCAACATGTATTCCGAAACTATGCGCGGTTCCACCCTCCCGAAGTTTCCTCAGGAAAATTACTTGTGTTCCAACTTCCTTTACTGCTATGTGGAAATTCTTAACTCTCGGATAAAGCTCCTCAAGGTCGTTCAGTTCATGATAGTGGGTGGCGAAAAGGGTCTTTGCACCATGGCCATATTCATGGATATATTCAACGATCGCCCTGGCGATGGACATTCCATCGTAGGTCGAGGTACCGCGACCGATTTCATCAAGAAGCACAAGGGAGCGGGAGGAGAGGTTATGGAGTATCATGGAAGTCTCCAGCATCTCCACCATGAAAGTGGATTCTCCCCGTGAGATATTGTCGGAAGCTCCTACCCTTGTGAATATTTTGTCACAATAACCGATCCGGGCATTCTCTGCGGGAACAAATGACCCTATCTGGGCCATAAGCACTATGAGGGCGGTCTGGCGGAGAAGGGCTGACTTTCCGGCCATGTTCGGGCCGGTCAGGATTATTATCTGCTGTTTCTTGTCGTCCAACGTGACATCGTTGGGAACATATTCCTCTCCGGGGGGCATGAGGGTTTCAATCACAGGATGCCGGCCTCCTTTGATGTCGAGGACTTTTTCCTTTGTGACCACCGGCCTGCAGTATTTGTTGGAAATGGCCAGTGATGCGAAACTGGAGAGAACATCAAGACGGGCCACGATCCTGCAGTTGGCCTGGATGGCAGGGATATTTTTCTGGATCTCTGCCACAAGTTCAGAGTAAATCCTGGTCTCGATGGCATAAATCCGGTCTTCAGCACTCAGGATTTTCTCTTCATATTCCTTGAGTTCTTCCGTTATATACCGCTCTGCGTTGACAAGGGTCTGCTTGCGTATCCATTCCGGTGGCACCAGGTCCTTGAAGGTATTCCGGACTTCGATGTAGTAACCGAATACATTGTTGTAGCTGATCTTGAGGGAAGAGATTCCCGTTCTTTCAGCCTCGCTCTGCTGAAGCTTGAGGAGGTAATCCTTGCCTCCTGAAGATATGTCCCTAAGTTCGTCCAGTTCCGCATCCACACCTTTCCCGATGACGGGGCCTTTCCCGAGGGCTGCGGCAGGTTCCGGATCCATCGTAGAGACTATCCTTTCAAGAAGCTTCGAGCAGTCTTTCATGCCTCCGGCCAGTTTGTCCAGGGCTTCCACCCCCTTCTCCCTGCAAAGGGCTGCTACTGGTTCCATAAGTTTGAGGCCTCGGCCAAGCTGCATTACTTCCCGTGGTACGATCTTACCTGTAGCGGCACGGGAAATAATCCTCTCAAGGTCTCCTATGCCTCCGATGTGCCCACGTATTATGTCAAGATCCTCCTGTGAGTCCACGAAATGCTGAACCACATCGTACCGTTTTTCCAGTTCGGGAATGTCCATTACCGGCATGGCAAGCCAATTCCTGAGGAGACGGGCCCCCATTGGAGAAGAACACTTGTCGATGACATTCACCAGGCTTACCCCTTCGCCTCCTCCCGCTGAGGAGAACAGTTCCAGGTTTCGCATAGTGAACTTGTCCATCCAGACAAATTTGTCGCCGTCTATCCTGGAAATCGAACAGATGTTTCCAAGTCCGGTGTGCTGTGTCTGCTCCAGGTAAACCATGAGGGCACCAGCAGCACATATCCCCAGGGGATAGCGATCGACACCGAATCCCTTCAGGGAATCCACATTGAACTGCTTCTTGAGTCTCTCGACCGCAGCCTCATGGACAAAGGCCCATTCCTCAACAGTAGAAATATAGAGGTTTTCGCCGAATTTCTGGCGCACACCTTTGTCATAACCCCTTTGAACGACTATTTCCTTCGGATTCAGGGAGGACAGGAGTGTTCCTATGTAGTCGAGGGATCCCTGCGCTACCTGGAACGATCCGGTGGAGACATCCAGGAAGGCTGCACCGCATTCGTCCTTGTCAAAGGTCAGGCCAGCCAGGAAATTGTTTTCCTTCTGGTTGAGCAACTGCTCGTTGAAGGCTATTCCGGGAGTTACCAGCTCTGTCACTCCGCGCTTGACGAGTTTCTTGGCAAACTTCGGATCTTCTAGTTGGTCACAGACGGCAACCTTGTAACCCGCGCGGACCAGTTTGGGAAGATAGTTGTCCAGGGCATGGTGCGGGAAGCCTGCCATTTCAACATAGCCTTTGTCCCCATTGGATTTCTTGGTCTGTATGATTCCCAAGACCTTGCTGACAAGCACGGCGTCGTCTGAGTAGGATTCATAGAAATCACCTACCCTGTAAAGGAGGACCGCTTCCGGGTGCTGTGCCTTTACCGAGAAAAACTGTTTGATCAACGGGGTGTCTTCAGGTGCCTTGCCTTTAGCCATCTTCTTGGTTTTTGTAAAAGCAAATTTACGCAATTTTATCAGAAATGATTATTTTTACAAACTGTCATTAATTTGCTTATAAAACCACACCTCATGAAAAAGTCATTGAGAATACTGTTTTGCGTCGTTTTTTCCGTCTTCAGCCTGCCTTTGATGGTTGTCGCAGCACCTAAGACATACTCTCTCTCTTCGCCAGACGGCAGGATCAAGGCAGAAATCAAGGCCGGAGACAAGGTATCATATTCAGTCAAGTTCGATGCTAAGGTCATACTTGCTCCTTCGGAAATCGCCATGGTCCTTGACAATGGTGTCGTTTTCGGCGAGGGGAAGGTCAAGAAAACATATTCCTGGAAAAATGCTGACAAGGCCATTCCAACTGTCGCCTACAAGAAGGCTGCTGTTGACGATGTCTTCAACTGTCTTGCCGTCAGTTTCAAGGATTGCGCTATAGAGTTCCGGGCTTACGACAATGCCGTTGCCTACAGGTTTGTCTCTACTGCAAAGAAGGGGTCTTTCAATGTAGAATCAGAAAAGGCCGAATTCAATTTCCCGGAGGACTGGACGGCATGGGTCCCTTACGTAAGGGATGGCCAGGACTCCTTTGAGAAGCAGTTCAAGAATTCTTTTGAGAATTATTACGAGCGCATCAATCTTTCTGCCTGGAATCCTACCAGACTGGCATTTCTCCCTCTGGTAGTGGATGCTTTCGACGGTGTCAAGGTTCTCATTACTGAGACGGACCTCAGGGACTATCCCGGCCTGTACCTGAACGGGAAAGGTAGCACTGTCCTGAAGGGTGTGAATGCCCCTTATCCGAAGGACATCGAATTGGGAGGCCACAATATGCTTCAGGGGATCGTCAAGTCTCGCGAGAATTACATAGCCAAGGCGGAAGCCGGAAGGAGTTTCCCCTGGAGGATCGTAGGAATCTTCGAAGACGAGAAGGATCTTACCAATTGCGATCTCGTCTGGCAGATGGCGAAGCCTGCCGACAAGAATGTCGACTGGAGCTGGGTCAGGCCCGGTAAGGTTGCCTGGGACTGGTGGAATGACTGGAACCTCACCGGTGTCGATTTCAAATCCGGAGTCAATAACGAGACCTACAAGTACTACATCGACTTCGCATCGAAGCACGGCATTGAATATGTCATCCTGGACGAGGGATGGGCGGTAAACAAAAAGACAGACCTTTTCCAGATAGTGCCCGAGATCAATCTCGAAGAACTTGTCAGCTACGCTAAATCAAAGAACGTGGACCTGATCCTGTGGGCCGGCTACAAGGCCGTGGACAAGGACATTGAAGGAGTGTTCAAGCACTATTCCGCTATGGGCATCAAAGGCTTCAAAGTCGATTTCATGGACAGGGACGACCAGATGGTCATGCAGTTCTATGAGAAAGTTGCCTCCACTGCTGCCAAATACCACATGCTTGTTGATTTCCATGGAGCGTTCAAGCCTTCCGGACTTGAGAGGACCTACCCCAACATCATCAATTACGAAGGGGTTGCCGGACTCGAGCAGATGAAATGGGGTGCCGGGGAATATGACCAGGTCACCTACGATGTGATCATTCCATTCGTAAGGATGGCTGCCGGAAGGATGGACTATACCCAGGGCGCCATGGTCAACTGCACCAAGGGGATGGCCTATCCCAACAACTCATCACCGATGAGCCAGGGAACCCGCTGTCGCCAACTTGCCGAATATGCCATTTTCGAGGCTCCTTTGACAATGCTCTGCGACTCTCCTTCCAACTACATGGCAGAGCCTGAGTGTACTGATTTCATCGCCGCTTTCCCCACTTCCTGGGATGAGACCGTTCCTGTCTGCGGAGAGATCGGTGAATATGTTGCCATCGCCAGGCGCAAGGGTAACGACTGGTATGTAGGTGCTCTGACTAACTGGGATGCCAGGGACCTCGTCCTTGACCTGGGCTTCATCGGAAGCGGCAAGATGACCGTCTTCCAGGACGGAGTCAACGCCCACAGGGCGGCCAGGGACTACAAGAAGACCACCATGGAACTGCCCATAGACGGCAAGGTACAAATCCACATGGCACCCGGCGGAGGCTGGGTCGCTAAGATTTCCAGATGATTATGAGTAAAAGAATTATATTTTGCACACTGGCGATGGTGGCGCTGTTTTTCTCCGGCGCCACGGCCCAGGCCAAGAGCGAGGACCTCAGCGTGATGTCGTTCAACCTTAGAGGGAAGGAAACAGATGAAGCAGGGGATTTCAGCTGGGCGTCCCGGAAGAAAGGCTGCCTCAAGGCCATAAAGAAATACGATCCGGACATCATCTTCCTGCAGGATGCCTTTGCCTATCATAAGGCGGACCTGATGAAGGAATTCAAGAAGCACATGCTGGTGGATCGGAGTGCCAAACCCGGCACGGTAGATCCCGAAGTTCGGAACAACGAGAACCCAATAATGTTCAGGGCCGACAAGTTTGAACTTCTGGACTATGGATCATTTTTGCTGAACGACCTGCGCAACATCACATGGCTGAAACTTCGCTACAAGAAATCCGGAGTGATTTTCTTCTGTTTCAACACTCAGTTTGACGAGGACGAAGCCACCCTCAGGACCAATTCGGAAATCATGGCGGACAAGGTCAAGGAGATTGCCGGTGACGACGCCGTGGTTTTCGCAGGAGGAGATTTCAAGATGTCTTCCTCAGACAGGCTGATGTCCCCGCTGTCTTCCTATATCAAGGACTCCAATTATTCTCTTAAGAAGCCTGACACCAGGGCTACTTTCAACGGACTGGGCAAGCCGGGAAACTCCCCTCTTTGGCCAGACCACATCCTGGTGCGCAATGCCAAGACAGAATCCTACGAGGTGGTTGACAGCAAGAAATATGGCCCGAAATACATTTCGGACCATTATCCTGTTTACGCAGAGTTTGAGATTCCTATCCCGAAAGGGAAATAGACTTATTTTTCCACCGCTTCCACAAGGGAGCGGGCGAGGTCCAGGAACGCAAGGGCGTCCGGACGGGTTGAAAGGGCGGATGGCTCTCCGGAGTCTCCGCCTTCCCTTATACCCTGGACGAGCGGAATCTGTCCGAGAAGTGGGATATCGTATTTCTCTGCCATCTGGCGTCCTCCGTCTTTTCCGAAGATGAAATACTTGTTGTCCGGGAGTTCTTCGGGAGTGAACCAAGCCATGTTCTCGACAAGGCCGAAGATCTTCCTGTTGACGTGTTCGTTCCTGAACATGTTGACTCCTTTCTCAACATCTGACAAGGCGACCGGTTGAGGCGTGGTTACAATAAGGGCGCCTTCCATCGGTATGTCGTTGACAAGTGAGATATGGATGTCACCTGTTCCGGGGGGCATGTCTATGAGAAGGTAGTCAAGGACGCCCCAGCGTACCTGAAGGATTATCTGCTTGAGGGCGTTGCAAGCCATCGGACCTCTCCAGATCAGTGCCTGTCCTGGTTCGGCGAAGTAACCGATTGACATCCATTTGACACCGTATTTCTCAATCGGCAGGATGACTTCCTTGTCTTCTCCCGACACTTCTGCACCGGGGACTTCGTTCTCTGTCCCCGTCATAAGGGGCACGGAAGGACCGTAAACGTCGGCATCTGCCAGACCTACCCTGTACCCTAACCTTGCAAGGGCTACCGCCAGGTTGACAGCGACCGTGGACTTGCCTACACCTCCTTTTCCAGATGCGATGCCTATGATGTGACGGACATTGTTTATCTCTTCAAGGCCGAGATCGAGTCCCGGTTTTTTCTTGGGAGCTTCTTCCTTGACGATCGCCTTGACCTCCACTTCGGTGCCTTCAGGAGCATTGCGTATAACTGTGGCACGGGTGGCGCCGACAAGATATTCGGTAAGAGGATCACGCCTTTTGGGAAAGACGAGGGTTACCGTAACCTTGTTCTCTTCCACAGAGATGGCATCCACCATCCCAAGCTCTATAATATTCTGGCTCCCTTTAGCGGGATGAACCACCTCCAGGAGCCAGCTTTTGATTTCTTTTTCGTTCATTTATTTGACGAGATTCATTTCACTTAGAAGGTGTCCGGCGCCGCCGAGTTTGTCCATCAGGAAGAGGACATAGCGGATGTCAACACAGATACACCTCTGAAGGTCGGGTTCGAACATCACGTCGCTTGACATACTCTCCCAGTTGCCATCGAAAGCGAGACCGATAAGGCAGCCGTCAGCGTCGAGGACGGGGCTTCCGGAGTTACCTCCGGTGATGTCGTTGTTGGTGAGGAAGCAGACCGGCAGGTTGCCGTCGGCCATAGCATACTGGCCGTAGTCCTTTGCCTCGTAGAGAGCCTTCAGTTTGGCGGGAACCTTGAATTCGTAGTTGTCCGGATCCTCTTTCTCCATAACTCCCTTGAGGGTGGTGTAGTAGTTATACATCACGGCATCCTTAGGAGAATAAGGGAGAACGCTTCCGTAGGTAAGCCTCATGGTAGAGTTTGCATCCGGATAGGTCGCCTTTCCTTTCTGCCACTCGAGCAGACCGGCGGTGAAGGCTTTTGAACCCTCCCTGATGTCATTTGCTCCAGGATTCATACCAGCAGGCCTGCGGCCACCGACAGCTCCACCCATACCCACCTTGGCATAGGTCATGAGCAGGGAATTCATGAGCTGGTTGACAGGATCACTCTTCACTGCGTTAAAGCCCTTTTCTGCGACTGCGGCCTTGAGTTTGTCGGGACTTGTGAAGATGCTGTTGTCATAAAGATCGTTGACATACTTGTCGATGTCCAAAGTGGCGAAGTCACCGGGGAGGGCGGTGAGGTAGAACTCGGGTTTTGCCCTTTCACGATAGTACTTCAGCAGGGCAGCGGCCTCCTCGCGATCAAGGGGTTCGTAATAGTCCTGATACCTCCTTTCCTGGGCGGCGATGGCGGTCTGCAGGGCGGAAGCAGAATCCTGTCCGTTCCTGATGGCCATGGCCATGCTGTTCTGGACACCGCTTGAGAAACCAAGAAGCTCGATGTTGGCTACGGTTTCCCCGATCAACTGCATGTCAAGGGCGGTGGTGTTGGCTTCCACTCCGTTCTTGATCTTCTCAAGAGCGTCGCCATATTTCTCCTGGCGCTTCTTGTTCTTGCCGACCCACTTCATGAAATCGGCTTCCTTCTGCTGTTCCTTCTCGATGATTCCAAGGTTCTTGAAGGCGAGTCTTTCACCCTGCCACTTCTTCCAACCATTGGCGCTTCCAGCGTACTTGCTGGCATACTTCAGGCGGATTGATGGATCTTTCTCCATCCACTTCCACATGATGTCCTGACGGAGGGTCCTGGCATCGATTGACACGGCCTGACGGTCGAGCATGGATTTGAGCTGGGCCTCGGTCTGGAACCTCTGGGTGCTGCCAGGGTAACCCATGATCATGGAATAGTCACCTTCCTTTACTCCCCTGAGGGAAATCTTGAGGGACTGGGTGGGTACGTAAGGCTTGTTGGAGGGTGAATAGGCTGCGGGCTCGTTGTCGGGACCGGCATAGACCCTGAACATGGAGAAGTCTCCGGTGTGGCGCGGCCACATCCAGTTATCGGTCTCACCACCGAACTTTCCGACGGATGCCGGAGGAGCTCCGACGAAGCGGACATCAGTGTAGGTCTTGTAGACGATCAGGTACCAGACGTTCTCGTTGTAGAAAGAGGTGAGCTGCACCCTGCACTTGGGATTGGCGTCCTGTGCGGCTTTCGTGATGGCTTCCCTGACTGCGGCGGGATCCTTGGCCTTCTCAATCTGGTCGGTAACATCTGTCATGCTGATCAGATAGGTTGCCGTCATTCCGGGAGCCGGGAGTTCCTGGTCACGGGTCATTGCCCAGTAACCATCTTCGAGATAATTATGCTCGTCGGAAGAAAGCCTCTGGATGGTACCGTAGCCGCAGTGGTGGTTGGTAACCATGAGACCCTGGTCGGAAATCATCTCTGCGGTGCAACCGCCGAGGCTGACGATGGCATCCTTGAGGGAGGAATGGTTGACGCTGTAGATCTGTTCAGGAGTGAGCCTGCAACCAAGATCCTTGATTGCGCCGGCATTGAGTTTCTGGATCAGTGGCAGAAGCCACATTCCTTCATCTGCCATCGCGCCCGTCGCAATAAGAAGGGCGGCGGCGATTGAGCAAATAATTTTTTTCATGATTGTTCGCAATAATTTCTTGTATGTTCTGTTACAAAAATAATCAAAATAATGAAGGTTCTAGCTCTTTGGGATGAAAAGAACGGCGATGGTAGGGGGAAAGGCCATATTTCTTGATGGCATCGATGTGCTCCCTGGTAGGGTAGCCGAAATTCCTCTCCCAGCCGTATTGTGGATACTCGGCGGCCAGGGTTCTCATCTTTTCGTCCCTCCACGTCTTGGCCAGGACCGATGCCGCGGCGATTGATGAATATGTGGCATCTCCATGCACCACCGTTTTGTAGGAATTGAATCCAAATCCCTCGAATGGCCTGAATTTATTGCCGTCTATCAGCAGGAAATCCGGTTTTGGATCGAGTCGGAGCACTGACCTCTGCATTCCGGTGACCGAAGCCCAAAGAATATTCAAACGGTCTATCTCCTCCGCACTTACCTCTTCCACGGCCCAGGCGATGGCTTCCTTCTCGATGATCGGCCGGACCAGGTCCCGGTCTTTCTCACTCATCTGTTTGGAGTCGTTGAGGAGAGGATGGAAAAAGTCTTCAGGCAGAATGACTGCCGCGGCATAGACAGGTCCGGCAAGCGGTCCCCGTCCGGCTTCGTCGCAGCCGGCTTCCAGCCTTCCGGCTTTCATGTATGGAAGAAGTGACATTCTTCCACAAAATTAATCAAAAGATTTCAATCCCTGTTTCTCTCAATCAGCTGGCCGATCAGAAGTTTCTGGGCGGCGATCGTGTCTTCCTTGTCTTTGATCACTCCCTTGAGCCGTTCTATCTCCCGGTTCTTTTCCTGGAGTTCGCTTCTGAAATCGTTTTCCTGGATTTTCATCTTGAGACCGTATTTCTCCTTTACGTCGGTCAGAACGACGTCAGCATTTTTAATCGGAACAAAACCGTTGACGAGTTCTGAAAGACTCATTCCGAAGACATTGGCACATTTGGAGAAATTGTCGTTGAGGATCCTCGTCTTTCCGTTTTCAATTTTCTGGTAAGCTGTCACGGAAATACCGATGTCTTCTGCTACATCGGCTTGACTCAATCCGAGGGATACCCTGGCGTTCCGAAGATTCTCACGGATCGTGTTCTTGTCCATTTTTGTCGAGCTGTCCTTCATAGTCCCTTCGTTTCGCTGCAAAAATACCTCACGGACATCTTTAATCTGCACAACTAAAGGTTTGCAAAAATAACCATTGGTTGAAAAAATACATGTCTTTTTGACAAAAAACAGAAATACTCCGTCTCGTACCCCCTCCTTCATTACCAACTTCCGGTTGTTTTTTCCATTTTTGCCCCTGCCGGGAAGACATTACCTCCGGGAACCACTGCCACGCTCGGCACGTTGAGAAGGGGGACCGGAGCGAAGCGAGCGGTGGGGCCGCGAAGCGGCGGTTCACGGAGGTCATGTCTTCACGGCAGAAAGGGAAAAAAGGAGGAAACTATGGAAAAGACAATGAAAGACTATGTCGCTTTTGAGCGTGCGATGAATGTGGAGAAACTCTACCTGAAGTACGATTTCAAAGAGATCTGCCAAAGGATAGGAGCAGATCCTTATTTTCTGAATGAATTGTTAATTGGAGAACTCGGTTTCTCGGGACAGGATCTGGTTGACTATTATTATTCCAATTTTCGCCAGATTTAAGAAATAATTTTGCTAAATTTGCCCGGTTATACCCTTTTGCCTAAGAATGATCATAATTAATCACTTATAAAAATGAAGGAATATTCAACAAAAGACATCCGCAATGTGGTCCTGATCGGTAGCTCCAAGTCAGGTAAAACCACAATGTCAGAGGCTATGCTCTATGAGGGCAAAGTTATTGACCGCAGGGGTACGGTGGAAGGCAAGAACACTGTTTCCGACAACACCGAATTCGAGCAGACAAACCAGAAGTCAGTTTATGCTACTCCGCTTTCAGCCGAGTTCATGAACACCAAGTTCAACATCATCGACGCTCCTGGTTCCGACGACTTCTGCGGTGGTGCAATTTCCGCATTCAAGGTCTGCGAGTCCGCCATCCTCACAGTCAACGCCCAGCAGGGAGTTGAAGTGGGAACGGAGATTTTCGCCCGTTATGCCGACCAGTACAACGAGCCTATGATCGTGGCTGTTAACCAGCTTGACACCGAAAAGGCCAACTGGGAGCACACACGCGACACCCTCAAGGAAGCTTTCGAGAAGAAGATAACCATCGTCCAGTTCCCGGTAAATCCCGGTCTTGGTTTCGACGGTATCGTGGACGTCCTCACCATGAAGTACTATCGCTTCAAGGACGAGAACGGCAACTTCGAGGAGCTTGAGATTCCCGCCGAATATGCTGACGAGGCCGAAGAGCTTCACATGGAGCTTGTAGAGAAGGCCGCCGAAGGTGACGACGCCCTCATGGAGAAGTATTTCGAGACCATGGAACTTTCCATCGATGAGGTCCGTGCCGGTCTGCGTGCCGGTCTGGCCAAGAGGGAGGTTATGCCCGTGTTCTGCACTTCAGCAAGGAAGGACATCGGTGTCAGGAGGCTCATGGAATTCATCGTCAACGTAGCTCCGGCTCCGGTTTGTGATGCAACCGCCCCTGTCAGCCTGTTCATCTACAAGACTTCTGTCGAGCAGCACCTCGGTGATGTCTCTTTCTTCAAGGTGATGAGCGGTGTCCTCAAGGAAGGTGCCGACCTTGTCAATCCCGAGACCGGTAACGGAGAGCGTCTTTCCGCCCTCTATGCCGTCAACAAGAAGTATAGGGTGTCTTCAGTTTGCGCCGGTGATATCGCTTGCGTCATGAAGCTGAAGGCTGGAAAGACCGATGTTACCCTTGCCGCTCCCGGAGTTGAGGCAATCGAGCACATGGTCTTCCCTGATGCCAGGTATCGTTGCGCCGTCAAGGCCGTCGACAAGAACGATGAAGCAAAGGTTGGAGAGGCCCTTAACAAGATCGCTGCCCAGGATCCTACCATCAATGTTGAATATTCCAAGGAGCTGCGCCAGACTATCCTCAGCGGACAGGGCGAGCAGGCTATCAACCTCGTGAAGTGGAGAATGACCAACGAGTTCAAGCAGAACATCGAGTTCCTCGCTCCGAAGGTGCCTTAT
>JAGCWD010000060.1 GCA_017962025.1 Bacteroidales bacterium | reverse complement strand
GTGAAGATCAGGATACCCTCTATGATGATGACCTCAGCAGGCTCAACCGTCACCGTCTCGGTCTTGGACCTGGAGCAAGTGATGTAGGAATAAACCGGCTGCTGGATAGTGTTTCCTTCCTTTAATTCACCAAGCTGCTTGCAGAGCAGATTGAAGTCGATGGCATCGGGGTGGTCGAAGTTAATCTGCTGCCTTTCTTCCATGGGAAGATGGCTGGAGTCCTTGTAATAGGAGTCCTGGGGAATGACTATAACCTTCTCCTTCAGCTTTTTGGTGATGGAGTTGACAACTGTGGTTTTTCCTGAGCCGGAACCGCCGGCAATACCTATGACGAGCATATCTTTGGAGATTAGAATTCTGCGTTCTTGGGAGTCCTGGGGAAGGGGATGACGTCACGGATGTTGGACATTCCGGTGACGAAAAGGAGCAGCCTCTCGAATCCGAGTCCGAAACCGCTGTGGGGAACTGTGCCGAAACGGCGGGTATCTATGTACCATTCGAGGTTCTTACGGCTCATTCCGAGTTCGGTAATCCTTCTCTCGAGTTTCTCAAGGGAAGCTTCCCTTTCGGAACCACCGATGATTTCACCGATCTTCGGGAAGAGAACGTCCATTCCGCGCACTGTCTCGCGTCCGGGAGCGCAACCTTCATTCTGTTTCATGTAGAAAGCCTTGATAGCCATGGGGAAGTCAGTGAGAATGACAGGCTTGCCGAAATGCTTTTCGACCAGGTAGCGCTCGTGCTCGCTCTGGAAGTCGGTGCCCCAGCTGACAGGGAACTCGAACTGGACTCCGTTTTTTACAGCCTCTTCAAGAATATTGACAGCATCTGTGTAGGCGAGTCTCTGGAATTCGATTCCAAGCACGCTGCGGAGCCTCTCGATCAGGCCATCGTCGTACTTGTTGTTCAGGAACTGGAGATCGTCCATGCAGTTGTCAAGGGCATACTGGACCAGGTACTTGACGAATTCCTCGGCAAGTACCATGTTGTCGTTGATGTCATATAATGCCATCTCCGGCTCTATCATCCAGAACTCGGCAAGATGCCTCGGGGTGTTGGAGTTCTCCGCCCTGAAAGTCGGACCGAAAGTGTAGATCTCTCCGACTGCAGTGGCTCCAAGTTCACCTCTAGCTGTCCGCTGACGGTAAGGCTGGTCTTCTTTCCGAAGAAGTCCTTGCTGAAATCCACCCTTCCGTTATCCTTTTTGGGGACATTCTCGAGGTTGAGGGTGGTCACCTGGAACATGTCTCCTGCACCTTCGGCATCAGACTCGGTGATAAGGGGAGTGTTCAGATAAACGAACCCCTTGTCGTTGAAGAACTTATGGATTGCAAAGGCCATTGCATGACGGATCCTCAGGATAGCTCCGAAAGTATTGGTCCTGGGACGCATGTGAGCAACCGTGCGAAGATATTCAAGAGAGGTATCCTTTTTCTGAAGGGGATACCTTACAGGGTCGCATTCACCCAGGACTTCGATCTCGCTTGCCTGGATTTCAACCGCCTGTCCGCTTCCGACAGACTCGACTAGGAGTCCTTTTACTGCAAGGCTGGCTCCTGTTGTGATCTTGGCGATGAGAGCTTCATCGAATTTGGCCATGTCGGCTACGACCTGAATATTATTGACAGTCGATCCATCGTTGAGCGCGATGAACTTGATCTGTTTGTTTCCTCTTTTTGTCCTGACCCAGCCCTTTGCAAGCACTTCCTGTCCGGGTGCCGCCTTGAGCAGTTCCTTCACCTTTTTTCTTGTGATTTCGCTCATTCTTGACATAGTTTTACATATCTCACAAATATACTAAAAAAACAGCCATGACAATGGAAGAAATGCATAAAAAAAGGACACACAAAAAGTGCGTCCTTCTTCAATGTTATGTCCTGACGGGTTACTGTCCAGCCTTTCGGGCTGCGTACATAATCTTCAGGGCGGAGCAGCGCCTAAGCTCCTGCTTCACGTCCGTTACAATACCCATCCTGACATCTTCATCAGCTTTGATATCAACCTGCATCAACTGTCTGTCGGTCTCGCTCATGGCGTCGCGCTCGGCGGCGATGAAGTCGCGGATGTCGTTGGTTGTCTTGAAAGAGTCATTGAGCTGGATCCTGGCCTCGGTTCCGAACTGGCCTGCATACTGGGCGTTCGGGGAACCGATGTAGATGTAGGATGCCAAATCTTTCCTTTCAAGCTTTGCAACCTCAGTAGCTTCAGGCAGATGGACCCTGACCTTCACTTCACTTGAACGCATCTGCGTAGTGACCATGAAGAAGAACAGGAACATGAACACTATGTCGGAGCTTGTTCCAAGCTCGGGCATGTCTTTCTTACCACTTCTTTTGAAAATAGGCATTTGTCAATCCTCCTGAATTACTTTTTGGCTACATCCTTAGGCTCTGCCTCAGAAATATTCTGCGGAATGGCTTCCCTGGCGATCTTCTGCTGGTCCTCTGAGCAGGCATTGTAAACCCTGCCGTAGTGCTGGCGGCAGAAATCGTCGCGGATTTCATTGATGGCCCTCACAAGTTCGTTCTGAACTGCGATGTAAGCCTTGTAGCTTGTTCCACGGTCATTCTGAAGTGAGATAACTCCCTTTGTGACAGGATAATCACCGAATCCCTCGATGCTCTTGACTTCCTTCTCGGGAAGGTTGGGATCATCGTTGGGGTTCGTCATGAATTCCTTGATCTTGTCCTTGAGCTGGCTAACATCCATGAGCTGGTCACCTGCAAACAGCCTGTCGGAAGAGTTGATCTTCACGATGATGATATTGCGCCTGTTGACCTTCGTGTCCTCGGTCTTCTGGTTCTTGTCAGGCATGGGAGGCAGACGGCGCACAAGGCCGGACTGCTGGTCCATGGTGGAAACCATCAGGAAGTAGCACAACAGAAGGAACGCGATGTCGGCTGTTGATTGGGTGTTCAGACCCGGAGTTTTTCTTTTAGCCATAGCCGAAAATTATTTGTTGGTGATAGCGTTTCTGATGACACCGACGATGATGGACAGTATGGCTGCGCCACCAAGGATGTACACCAGGAGCATGATGGTATCAGTCAGTTTGAGCCAGGTTGCACTTGGCTGATTCTTGACATTGACGACGGGATCGCCGGAAGCGAGTGCGTAGGCTATTGCTACGAGCACCGCGATGCCGACAATCACGAGGAGGGCCCTGAGCAGGCTCTTCGGATTGTTCTTAGCGGCTTGGATGATGGCCAACCCCAACAGGATCACTACAGCTGCGATAAGCAGGAAGTAGCTGTACCTGAGGAGGAGATTCACCGGGCCTTCGTTCGATGCCTCACCTTTGAGCAGACACCAAACTCCAACCACGATGCCAACGATACCCAGCACCCAGCCGATTATCTTGGAAATTTTGTTCATTTCAATCGATTCTAAAAGTGATTCTGACTAAACTATAATTATTTGGACTTCTTCTCGTACTTCGCAAGAGCGTCGACGAGGTTGATGGAAGCCTCCTCCATGTCGATCGAAAGAGCATCGATCCTGGAAAGGATATAGTTGTAGAACACCTGGAGAATCAGAGCAACGATAAGACCACCGATGGTGGTGATAAGGGCGACCTTCATACCTCCAGCGACGATGTTCGGGGAGATGTCACCCGCAGCCTCGATAGCATCGAAAGCCTTGACCATACCGATAACCGTTCCCAAGAATCCGAGTGAAGGAGCGATAGCGATGAAGAGGGAGATCCAGGAGAGGTTGTTCTCCATGAGGCTCATCTGAACGCCACCGGAAGAGGCGATTCTCTTCTCGACCACGTCGAGTCCTTCGTCATAGTGGAGCAGACCGTCGTAGAAAATGCTGGCGACGGGGCCCTTGGTGTCACGGCAGACATCCTTAGCCTTCTCAACTCCGCCTTCTTCGAGAGCCGTCTCGACCTTGGCGACAAGTTTCTTGGTGTTGGTCTTCGCGAACGACAGGTAAAGGATCCTCTCAATAGCGAGGGCAAGACCGAGAATCAAGCAGAGGATGATAGCGGACATGAAGGCCGGACCTCCCTGGATGAAGTAGGACTTGATCTGCTGGTGGAAAGGAACATCTTCGCCGGTACCCTTGAGAAGATCCTCGGCGGAGAGCTGCTGGGGAGCTGCCTGCTCGGTAGCGGCGGCCTCAGCGGGCTGGTCCTGAGCGGACGCGATGCTTGCAGAGAAGGTAAGAGCACCTGCTACTGCCAAGAACATGAAAAACTTTTTCATAACCGTTTTCGTGTGTTTTAATTAATAAAGTATTAAAAAGTTATCTTTATTCTGACTCAATTGAGGGATTCCGAAACCCTCCACAAAACCGTTGCAATTTACTAATTTATTTTCAAAAGGCAAGGGCTACTTTGAAATTTCTCCTTTAAGATTATCACCAAGGTGGACTTTGACCCATTCGTTGTCGTTACTTTTACCCATCAGATAAAAGAGTTTTGCAAGCGCGCTCTCAGTGGTTATGTCGATTCCTGAGACCACTCCAGCCTTTTCAAGGGTCTTTCCGGTAGCGTAGAGGTCCATATTAACAGAACCCGAAAGGCACTGGGTGACATTCATCAGCACTTTCCCCATTGATGCCGCTTCCTTGACGATGTCGACGAACCATTGGGCGGAGGGTGCGTTACCTGAACCGTAGGTTTCCATGATGACAGCCCTGGTTTCCTTTCCACAGAGGAAATACCTCATTACCGTCGGTGTGATCCCGGGATGGACTTTCAGGATCGAAACCCTTGTGTCAAGTGAGGTTGCAATCCTGAGAGGTCCATTCCATGATTCGGGCTTGAGGATTGCCTGGTGGTTGTATCTGATGTTGATTCCGGCTTCGGCAAGGGCCGGATAGCCGGGGGAGCGGAAGGCCCTGAATTCTTCAGAGCTGACCTTGGTGCACCGGTTTCCCCTCAGGAGCAGTGAATCGAAGAATATGCAGACTTCAGGAACCAGCGGATGGCCATCGGAATCCTTTGCTGCTGCAATTTCCACTGCGGAGATCAGGTTTTCCTTACCATCCGTCCTGGGTACTCCTATAGGAAGCTGGCTTCCTGTGAATATCACCGGTTTGGCAAGGTTCTCCAACATGAAGCTCAGGGCCGATGCAGAGTAGGCCATCGTGTCTGTTCCGTGAAGCACTACGAAACCGTCATAATCGTCGTATCGGTCCCGGATTATGGTTGCCAGGGACTGCCATGTGGAGGGCTCGACATCGGAAGAATCGATAAGGGGATTGAAGGTGTATGAGTCGATCTTCAGTCCGTACTTGTCAAGTTCGGGTACTTCTTCCTGAATCTGGTCGAAGTCGAAAGGTTTCAGGGTCTGGTCTTTCGGATCCTGTTTCATGCCGATGGTGCCACCGGTGTAAATCATCAGAATTGAAGAACCTGTCATATTCCGAATAAGATTTTGGCGTTTCGAGTAGTTATTTCGGCCACCTCTTCGATGGAGATGCCTTTCAGTTCCGCTACTTTTGATGCTATTATGGGTATGTAGGAACTCTCATTCCGCCTTCCGCGGAAGGGAACCGGTGTGAGATAGGGTGAGTCTGTCTCCAGAACGATACGTTCAAGAGGTAATTTCCTCACTATCTCAGCAAGAGAGGCATTCTTGAAGGTCACCACACCTCCGACCCCCATGTACCAGTCCCCGAGCCTTTGCAGCTCCATGAAACTCTCGTAGCTCCCGCTATAGGCATGCATATTCCCCCGCAGGCCCCTGTGCTCCTTGATTATTCCAACGAAGTCACCCATCGAGTCCCTCATGTGGATGTTCACCGGAAGCCCTCTTGATGCAGCGTAATCCAACTGCCAGTGGAGAGCTTCTTTCTGCTCCTTTTCGAATTCCTTCCCTTCGTGATAGTCGAGACCGATCTCTCCGACCGCAACTATTTCCCGGTCTGAATATTCAAGCATCCTGTCTATCTCCTCTTTCCACCCTTTGTCAACTGAACCCGGATATAGTCCAAGCATGGGATGCAGGACATCAGGATGCCTTTTTACAAGGTCGAACATGGCCCTTCGTTCCCTGCTGTCGACATCCGGCTGGAGCATCAGTCCCACTCCAGCGTCCAGGGCACGGGCGATGTAGGCATCCTCCTCTCCGGAAAATGCTTCATCCGAGATGTGGCAATGGGTATCAATGAAGAACATGTCTTCAAAGATACTCATTTTTCCCGATTACTTTCCCATCCTTGGAGAACAATGTTGAAGAAGGTCGACTGAGATGAAACCGTCGCATTCCAAGGAAGTAACGATTCTGCTGACCTTGCTGTAGGACCATCCCAACAGTGTACAAATATCGTCCATCCCTATCCCCCGCCGCTTCCTGACCGTCATGGCCAGTTTCATCACATCGGCAAGATCTTTTTCAGGAAGATCCGAATAACAGGACTCAATTGAATCCCGGAAACCGTCTTTGATGTGAATGTCGGATGAACCCAACCCAAGTTTGGTTACCAGGTCTGAAAGGTCTCCCACTGGAGCAGCCACGTTTTCCCTTATCAGAAGGTTGCACCCTTGGGAGAGAATGTCGTCCATCCTTCCGGGGATGGCGAAGACATCCCTGTCATAGGAGCTGGCCAGTCTTGCCGTCATCATCCCTCCTCCCTTCACTTTGGATTCAACCAGGATAGTCGCCTTGGACATGCCTGCTATTATCCTGTTCCTCCTCAGGAAATTGATCCTGACCGCTTCGGTTCCTGGAGGATAATCCGAGACAAGGGCACAGCCTTCAGTCTTGGAAATAGTCTGTCCTGTACTTTTGTTCCTTGAGGGATAGAGGCCATCTATTCCGGTTGCCATCACAGCGACGGTAGGCAGTCCGCAATCCAGCGCAGCTTTGTGGGCGGTAATGTCAATCCCTATTGCCAAACCGCTGATTATTAAAGGCTTGACAGTAGCCTTGGAGAGAGCTTCAACAATCATTCTGCACCAGTCTTTCCCGTAATATGACATGCTCCGTGTTCCGACAATGGCCACATGGGGACGGACGTTGAAAACTTCTTCCGGAGGGGAAACCCCTTTGTAGTAGAGTCCGAGCGGAGGATCGCTGCATTCCGCAAGAAGGGAGGGATAGCCCGGTTCTCCAAGGCATATGAAAGTACATCCTTCCGCCTGAAGCCTTTCCAGTTCCATGGCGGCGGATTCGTAGGACTCCCAGGAGATTTCAGGAGCGTATCTGGTTCTTGAATATGCCGCGAGGGCATCATGGACATCTTTTCCGGCGTGCCGGAAAACTTCAACCGCTCCGCCGAAGGTTTCGACGAGAGCGGCTCCGGTCTTTGGCTCGAATCCAAAGATCCTGTTGAGTGCGCAAAGGCACACTCGTTCCTCGTTGATGTTTTCCATAGTTCATTAGTTTTCAGTGTAGGTTTAAAGGACTAGCATTGCGTCGCCGTATGGACCGAACCGGTAGTCTTGCTCCAGGGCGACCTTGTAGGCATTCATTACATTGTCAAACCCTCCGAATGCGGCCACAGCCATGAGCATGGTTGATTCCGGCAGGTGGAAACCGGAGACTACTGCATCCGGAACCGAGAAATCATAAGGGGGGAAGATGAACTTGTTGGTCCATCCGTCGAAGGGTTTCACCTCGTGGGTCGTGGTGACATAAGTCTCGAGTCCGCGGACCACCGTTGTGCCTACTGCGACCACCTTGTGTCCGGAATTCTTGGCCTTATTGATTACCTGGCAAGCGTCAGGCAGGATGATGATCCTCTCGGAATCCATCCTGTGCTTGGAAAGGTCCTCCACATCTACCCTGCGGAACTGGCCGATACCCATGTGGACAGTGATGAAAGCCTTGTCGATGTCTTTGAGGATCATGCGGTTGAAGAGCTCGCGGCTGAAATGTGTTCCGGCTGCCGGTACAGCCACCGCCCCTTCGTTTTTGGCGAAGATGGTCTGGTAGTTCTCAATGTCCTCCGCGGTGACCTTGTTCTTTACCCATTTAGGTACGGGCAACTCTCCCAGACTGAAGAGGGACTGTTTGAAGTCCTCGTACGGACCGTCATAAAGGAAGCGCAGGGTACGGCCTCTGGAGGTGGTGTTGTCAATCACCTCGGCCACAAGGCTCTGGTCCTCACCGAAGTAGAGTTTATTGCCTATCCTTATCTTCCTGGCCGGATCAACTATCACGTCCCAAAGGTGCTGTTCGCGGTTGAGTTCGCGGAGGAGGAACACCATGATGTCGGCCCCGGTCTTCTCTTTCTTGCCGTAAAGCCTGGCGGGAAAGACTTTCGTGTCATTGAACACGAAGGTATCTCCCTTGCCGAAATAGTCAATGATGTCCTTGAAAATCCTGTGCTCGATTTCGCCGGTGTCCTTGTGGACAACCATGAGTTTGCATTCGTCGCGCCATCTTGTGGGCTCCTGGGCCACACGCTCCTTAGGGAGGATGAACTGGAATTGAGAGAGTTTCATAAATAATACCGATACCTATATAATACGGTAACTACACGGAAAATGTTTCAGATACGTGCTTCGCGGAAGACTTCCACAATTGAGGGATAGGTGTTTTTCAGATAAGGGGACAGTCCGGAGCGGGCAACCCATGCAGCTTTTGTGATGTCCTCCTCGCGCTGCGGGGTAAGGTCCACCGGATCCGTGTAGAGCATGTCGTACCACCAGGTGTGCTTGAGGTGCCAGATTCCGTCACGACGGTAGCAATGGTCGGTGACGCAGATCAGTTCCCTGAGTTTAAGTTTCAGAACCCCAGTCTCTTCCTGAACCTCGCGAAGCGCCGTTATACTTATGTCTTCACCTTCCTCCTGATGTCCCTTGGGTAAATCCCAGAGATCATTCCTACGGATCAGCAGCACGTCTCCGCGACGGTTGGAGACAAGGCCTCCTGCGGCATTCACCTCCTTGAACTGGGCGCAGAAACCATGGTAAGTCTCCTCAATGTCATCCGTTGGGATATATACCCTTGAGAGAGAACCGGACGTTTCGAACATGTCCACTATCGAGGCGATGTCCGGTGCCAGGCCAAGATGCAGTTCGATTGAATTGGGGTCTGACAGGGCCGGCTCGTCAGGAGAGCAGATCAGGATACATCTCTTTTCAAGGTAGATCTTGTGCATCTTGAGGTTTAAAATTGCTATATTTGTAAGTTAGGCTGCAAATTTAGCAAATCATTTGAAAGAACATGGATTCCATCGAGAGAAAACTGGCGGCGGAATTGCTGCGTATCGGTGCGGTGCTCCTCAGACCTGATGAACCCTTCATCTGGGCTTCAGGCTGGCATTCTCCGATTTATTGCGACAACAGGAGGATTTTCTCAGACCCCGGTCTCAGGTCCTTTGTTGCCGAGTCTCTGGCTGAAAGGGCTGCAGAACTATATCCGGAGGCTGAAGTGGTGGCTGGAGTGGCCACCGGAGCGATTGCCCATGGAGTACTCGCCGCTGACAGGATGGGTAAGCCTTTCGTCTATGTCCGTCCCAAGCCGAAGGACCATGGCACCGGCTCCATGATAGAAGGAAACCTTCCAAAGGGAGCCAGGGTGGTTGTGATCGAGGACCTGGTGTCAACCGGAATGAGCAGCCTGGCGGCCGTGGATGCCTTGAGGTCAGCCGGAGCCGAAGTGCTGGGAATGGTGGCGGTGTTCACCTATGGATTCGATGTTGCAGCAGAAGCATTTGCCTCAAAGGGAGTCTCCTTCTCCACTCTTTCCAATTATGGCGTACTTGTTGAGGAGGCAATCAGGTCGGGTTACATAAAGCCGGCCGATTCGGAGGTTCTCCGGAGGTGGCGTGAGGACCCGTCAGGATGGAATAATAAATAAAAAGGAATATGTCAACAGAAATAACCAGCAAGCACGGACTCGTGTCCAAATCGCCTTTTGAACTCTACATGGCCTTCGTGGACATGCGGAATTTCCTCCAGATGCTTCCGGAGGACAAAAGACAGGATGTGGTGGCTGACTACGACACCATCACCGCAACAATCCAGGGTTTCAAGATAGGGGTCATGGTCAAGGAGAGGGTGCCATATTCAAGGATAGAATTCATCGACAGTGGCGCGCCGTTCAGTTTTGGCGGTACTCTGCATTTCGATGCTTCTTCCGAGGAACCTTCCAAGACTGATTTCCATATAGAGTTCCATGCCGATCTCAACCTGATGATGAAGATGATGCTGAGCGGCAAGATCAAGGAAATGATGGACAGGGTCGTCGATGGGTTAGTGTCGGTCTCTGAGGGCAGGATGCCAGAGGGTCTGGATGAGGAGACGATGAGGCGGATGCAGGAAGAGTTGGCCAGGAGACAGGGTCAGTAGGCATGCAGGGATTGGACGACAGGGTCCTGATGGACATCCTCGAGAGGGCGGTAGGGCCGGACCTGGCTTCCACTGCCTTTGATGCATTCTCACAGTCTCCCTCTGTCTCCATCCGATATAACCCGTTTAAACTTCCTGTTCCGGAAGGCAATAGCATATCCTGGAATAAGTACGGGGTAATCCTTCAGGAACGGCCCCGCTTCGTGATGGACCCGTTGTTCCATGCAGGATGCTACTATGTGCAGGATTCTTCGGCGATGATTGTCGGACACATGGTCAGGGAGTATCTCGACCGCTTCGAAGGTATGGGACGGCCGGTGCGGGTCCTCGACTTATGTGCGGCTCCTGGAGGAAAGACTACCGACCTGGCTGCTTCCCTGAGGCAACGCTTCGGCGATGGTTTCTTGCTCGTGGCAAATGAGGTGATGCGTGCCAGGGCTTCAGTGCTCAGCGATAACGTGGCAGTCTGGGGAGACCCGAATGTCACTGTCACCAGTTGCGACCCTAAGGCTTTTTCCAAACTTGAAGGCTATTTTGATATCATCGTGGCCGATGTGCCTTGTTCCGGAGAAGGAATGTTCCGCAAGGACCCGAAGGCCGTCGAGGACTGGTCAGAAGAGGCCGTTGTCCTTTGTTCCGCCCGTCAGAAAAGGATTTTGGCTGATGCTTGGCCATCCCTCAGGAAAGGAGGTCTTCTCATCTATTCCACATGTACCTTCGAGGAAGCGGAGAACGACTCAAATGTGGAATGGACTGCAAAAGAACTTGGAGCAGAGCCGACTGCATACGACTATTCCGAACTGCCCGGAGTCATTCCGACCCGTAACGGCGGACTCCTGATGCCCGGTTTCGTATCAGGTGAGGGCCAGTATGTCTCCGTCCTTGAGAAGACATCCGGGTCCGGCTCGACCCGCCTCGGACCGGAAGTGTTACACACGCTCAGGAGCGGCTTGGTAAAAGGCTCTGTCAAGGGGAAGGACATGGTCCCGTCGGCGGATTGGGCCGTCAGTATTTTCCCGCCTAAAGACATATACCCTACCGTTGAATTGGATCGTGATACGGCACTCAAGTTCCTTCATCGCGATGGCATATTCATTGAAGGCCAACCTGAGGGGTACTTGCTCGTTTGTTTCGAGGGACACCCCCTCGGTTTCGTCAAGAACATAGGAAGGAGATGGAACAACCTCCATCCCCAGAACAGAAGGATAAGAATAGATTTATGAATATGAAGAGATTTGTTTATCTGGCTGTCGCAGCAGTCCTGGCCGTAATGCCGGTCGTTGCCCAGAACAAGCCTACCCAGAAGGAGTATTCCGACCGCTACCAACTCCTGGTTTCCAAACTGGGAAGCACAGGAGTCGGGATCGAAACCGTTCTTCAGAATTGGGGGAATGATTATCCGGAAGACCTCGACATGCTTCTTGGAAAGTTCTCCTATTATCTCGAAAAGAGCCGTTCCTCCATTTACGAGGTCAAGGATGTCAAGCGTTATCTTGGGAAAGATCCCATCATCACTCTCAAGGACTCACTGGGCAAGAATGTCAACTATTTCCAGATTGACAACTATGATGACGAACTATTCGGCAAGGCTACCCAGGCTATCGACAAAGCCATTGAACTGAGCCAGAACAGGCTGGATTTCCGACTTTACAAGATATCTGCGCTACTGGACTATGAGAAAGAGAGCCCGGACATGGCTCTTTCAAATCTTAAGGCCCTGATAGATTACGATGGCCACAACCATCCGTCATGGGAGTATCCCGGTTATATCTCGGACACGAATCTTTTCCCTTCCCTGATGCAGGATTGCTGCTATGCATTCTTCTTGATCGGGACGCCTTCGTCTTATGAAGCTTTCAAGGAACTGTCGGAAAAGATGGTGACCTATTATCCGAAGGCCTACGAGTACACGACCAACATAGGATCCTACTATCTGGTTTACAAACATGACAGCAAGACTGCACTCAAATATTACAATAAGGTACTTAAAAAGGTTCCTAACGACTACGCAACCTTAAAGAACTGTGTCCTTCTGGCCAGAAACGACAAGAATGTCAAACTTGAGAAGAAGTACCTGCCGATGCTGATCAATGCGACTGAGAACGAGACTGAGAAAGCCTCCTATCAGACCCGCCTTTCTACACTTTGATGACCTATTCCTTAATCCAGGATAAGTTGAAGCGGTAGTGGAGGCGGCTGGAAATGAGGTGGATGACTCCATCGGGAGTCTGGGTACAGGCGAAATAGCCTTTCGGCTCGGCGTGTCCAGAATCCATAGTGAAATCTCCTGTCCATGCGCCCCCTGCTGTCTCGATCCCTGATCCGTCAGTCAGGAGTTTCCTGACGGGCCATGTCTTCCCTTCGTCGTATGACAGATGGATAGTCATGCCGTTTTCCCTGAAAGTGGCCAGCATGATAGGCCCCTCGTCCAGTCTCTTGAGTACAAGTCTCTGTCCGCTGCTAATCGGAGGAAAACCGCTTGCCATGCTGGTCCATGTCTTTCCCTTGTCAGAAGAGAAGCTGACCGGCATCTGGCCATCGATGGAGTTGCCCCTTGCAAATGCCATCAATGTACCGTCTTTAAGTTCAACGACCCCAGCGTGGATTCCAGGAATAGTCGCTCCTGTGTCCTCCCAGGTCTTTCCGCCATCAGTGCTGAGATGGAATGAAGTACCGTCTTCTCCTCCTGGGCCTGCATCGCATTGCTGGATAACCGTCCCGTCTGAATAGATTATCGGTCCTGCAATGACTTGATGCCTAACTTCATGCTCTGCTTCAGCAAAGGTCGGGGCACTCCAGGTCCGTCCGTTGTCCTTGCTGAACCTGGTCACCATCGCCAGTTCCTTCCAGTCTCCGGAGTTTGCCACACCATTGACATGCATGATGGTACCGTCTTCAAATAGAAGCAGGGAACAGCCGGTCATGTTCCTGTCAGGAACTTTGAAAAACAAAGAAGCCGGATCCCAAGAGTCGGAGCCTTTCCTCATCCTGGATCCAAGGACAACCATCTCCCTGCCGTTTTCCTTAACTGTCGAGAACCAGATTGCCAACAGATCTCCGTTCGGACACCATGTGATCGCAGGTTGGTGGTTGTGGGAGTAGAAAGGTGTGTTGTCAATGGGAGGTACTACGAATGGTATCGGTTTGATCCATAGAGGCTTGCCAGACGGTAGCTTCTCCCATGACGCCCTTTTTTGAGTCACATTGGATTCCAGTAAGGACTTTTTTGCCTTTGACTTGTAAGTCCTCGGTTTCATTGAAGTTTCCACCACCCTGAATCCAATCTGGGCATGCATGTCATCAGGCATTGCAGCTGAGCGGTTGGCACTCCTGAGATATTCAACGGGTGTGTTGTGGCTTCCACCCCTGGTCACTCTGAAAATCCCTTTGGAGGGTCCACCAGGATTGGTGCGTTTCTTTCCGGAATACTCTCCGTACCAGTCCCTGCACCATTCCTCGACGCCTCCGTGCATGCCTTGGAGTCCAAATGGATTAGGTTCATCCAAACCGACTTCCAGGGACACTGGAACCTGGTCCCTCTCTGTCTGCTGATGTCTTTGCATGGATTCCGGTATGTTTTCCCCGGTGCTGAACGGAGTGGTGGTGCCAGCCTTGCAGGCGTATTCCCATTCTGCTTCTGTAGGAAGCCTGTAATGCTTCCCGGTCTTCCTTGATAGCCATTTACAATAAGCGGTCGCATCCTTGTAAGACACAAATGTCACAGCTTCATGGTCGCCTTTTGAGAATCCTCCTTTTCCACGGAATCGTCTGTGTTCAGGGTCGAACTGTTCGTATTGGAGGTTGGTAATCTCGGTAGCACTCATCCGGTAGTCGCGAGAGATTGTCACCTCATGGGCAGGGGCTTCGTCGTAGCCGAAGCCGGACCCGTCACTTCCCATCATGAAAGCTCCGGCTGGAACCGGGACCATCCTGGGCAGAACCTGTCCGAAAGAGGGGAGGATGACCAGTGAAATGGCTATGAGTGTCAAGAGTCTTTTTTCCATTTTCGTTGCTCGTAAAGTTCGTAGGCATTGAAAAGATTCTGCCAAATGCTGTAGAGACCTCCGGCAACGGAAGTCACAGGTGTCATCCATGAATAGCCCAGCCAGATAAGGAAACCATTGTTCTTCTGTCCCAGTGCCTGGCCTGCCGTGATAGCATCAGCATGCGATTTCTCGGGAAGACTTCCTGGGCTTGAATGCTTTCCTGCCACCCTTCCGGCCGCGAATTGGACGATTGTGCAGACTAGTGATACAAGGCAGATCAATAAGGCCACCCAGACGGAAATCCCACTGGTAACGAGGGCCTTTGTGGCAAGATAGATAGAAAGGCAGAGAGTGAAACCCCAGATGTAGAATGCCCATCCTACGATGCGAAGAAGCCTGTCGTGAAGTTTCTTCATAGTAAACCTAATCAGCCACGAAAGCAGGAGAGGAAGCACTAGAAGAGGGAAGACCCTCATGCATATCGAGAAGAAACGGGTCAAGAAAGATACTCCCTCCGCGGGATGTACGATCGGAATGACGGCAGGAATGATGAAAGCCGCCAATATATTTATAAGGACTACGTAGGTAACATTGTCCGCAAGGCTCCCTCCGAGTTTGTCTGTAATAACTCCGGACGCAGCAGCAGTTGGGCAGATGAAACAGAGCATTGCACATTCCAGCAGTATCCTGGTATTGCCGTGAGGGATCGTAGTGGCAATCAGGGCAAGGATTACGAACACGACGGTCTGGATGACCAGCAGCCACAGGTGCCATCTGCGGAATCTCAGGTCGTGAGGGGAAATCTTGTTGAACTGCAGGAACAGCATGACCGCAACCATGACGGGCTGGACTTCCTTTGCGATCTTTGAGAACAGAGGTTCGACAGAGGTCGAGAGCGGATTGATGAAATGAAGGGCAAGGTATATCAGTATGCCGGCGGCGATTGCCACCGGAAGCATCCAGTCTTTAAGGAATTGAATGATTCTTCCCATGCCCCCTTTGAACGGTGTGCAAATATCGTAAAATAATTGATAACTTTGCAGTTCGTTGATGAATATTCATAAAGTCAATCAAATATGAAAAAAGCCCTTTTGATTATGGCAATGGCTTCAGCCCTTATGGCGTGTGCCCAGAAGCAGGAGAAAGTTCCTGCAATAGACCTTTCTAACCTTGACATGACCGTTTCCCCGGCCGTGGATTTCTATCAGTATTCTACCGGTGGATGGCAGAAGAACAATCCCCTCAAGCCCGAATATGCGCGTTTCGGCTCTTTCGACAAACTCAGTGAAGAAAATGTCGAGCGCCTCAACGAATTGTTCTCCGGCATGACTTCGATGAAGACTGAAAAGGGTTCGGTCGAGCAGAAGATTTCCGATCTTTACAAGCAGGGCCTCGATTCCGTCAGGCTTAACGCCGAGGGTGCTGCTCCACTCAAGGGTATCCTGGACAGGATATATTCAGTTGGAAACAAGGACGAACTTGTAAAACTCGTCGGAGAGATGCACAATGAAGGCCAGAGGCCATTCTTCGGTGCCTATGTTGAATCCGACATGGTTGACAGTGACAATCAGATCCTCTATTTCGGCCAGGGTGGCCTCGGAATCGGTAACAGGGATTATTATGACAAGCCAGAGAATGTTTCTATCAAGGAAGGCTACCGCAACTTCCTGGCTAAGGTCTTCTCACTTGCAGGTGTGGATTCTCCGAAGAAAGCTGCTGAAAATGCACTTGCAGTAGAGGATGTCCTCGCCCAGAATTCATGGACCAGCGTCCAGGAGAGGGATGTGCAGGCCCAGTACAATGTGTACAGTACGGATCAGATGGCTTCCGCCTTCCCCGGATTCGACTGGAAAGCTTATCTCGATGCCAGCGGAATTCCCGCTCAGGAAAAAGTAGTGGTCGGAGAGCCTTCCTTCTTTGAGGGTTTCTCCAATTATTTCTCCAATGAGGACCTTTCCATCCTTAAGGATTATCTGTCTGCAAGGGTGATCAGCGGTGCCGCCAGCTCCCTGAGTGATGATTTCTATGCCGCATACTTTGATTTCTTCAGCACCCAGATGTCGGGTATCACCGAGCAGAGGCCTCGTTGGAAGAGGGCTATGCAGGTTCCTAACGGAGTATTGGGTGAGGCAGTTGGAAAGATGTACGTGGAGAAGTATTTCCCGGCTTCTTCCAAGGAGAAGATGATCACTTTGGTGGACAACCTGAAGGCTGCGTTCAGCCAGCATATAGACGAGTTGGACTGGATGGGTGACGAGACCAAGGCAAAGGCCCATGAGAAACTGGACAATTTCACCGTCAAGATCGGCTACCCTGACAAGTGGAAGGATTATTCCACCCTTGAGATAGATCCGGACAAGAGTTATTATGAGAATCTCACCGCCGCCAGCAAGTGGAGGGTCGCCGATAATCTCTCCAAGCTCGGGAAGCCTACCGACAGGACCGAGTGGGGAATGTCTCCTCAGACAGTCAATGCCTACTATAACCCTTCGACCAACGAGATTTGCTTCCCTGCAGCGATCCTTCAGCCTCCGTTCTTCAATCCCGATGCTGACGATCCCGTGAATTACGGAGGAATCGGAGTTGTGATCGGACACGAGATGTCCCACGGTTTTGATGACCAGGGTCGTCTTTTCGACAGTAAGGGCAACATGTCCAACTGGTGGACGGAAGAGGATGCAGCAAGGTTTAACGAGAAGGCACAGGTGCTCGTAAAGCAGTTTGATGCAGTGGAGATCCTCCCTGCCAAGGATGGTGCTCCTGCATTGATGGCGAACGGCCAGCTCAGCCTCGGAGAGAATATAGGTGACCACGGTGGCCTTAGCATTGCCTACACCGCCATGCAAAATGCCATCGCCGGGAAGGATCTTGGCCTCATCGACGGCTTCACCCCTGACCAGAGGTTCTACCTTGGCTACGCCGCAGTCTGGGCCCAGAACATCACCGACCAGGAGAAAGCCCGCAGGACTAGGCAGGACGTCCATTCCCTTGCTGTTAACAGGGTGAATGTCTCGGTCAAGAATTTCCAGAGTTTCTTCGATGCTTTCGGAATCAAGGAAGGCGATCCTATGTGGCGTCCCGAAAGCGAAAGGGTACACATCTGGTAAGATATTCATGGATGCGTCGAGCTTCATAGCAAGGCGTCTCCGTTTCGGAGGAAAGATCGCGATGATTTCCATCGCGATTTCCTTCCTTGTAATGATAATCGCTGTTTCGGTCTCCGCCGGTTTCAGGGCGGAGATCAGAAACGGGATTTCCGAACTCACGGGCGATGTTCAGCTGATGCCCGTGGACATGAATTATATCAACGAGGATTCACCTATATCCTCGAACCCCAGCTTCAAGGAGGACATATTGTCCCTCCCTGAAGTCAAAGGTATGACTCCTGCCGTCTATCGTGCAGGAATAATAAAGAAAGGTGACAACATCCATGGAGTGCTTTTCAAGGGTGTTCCCAAGGATTCCACGGTGGCCGATACTGTCAGGCTCGGAGTCTCGATCCCTGTCAGGCTGAGCGACCTTCTGGACCTCCATGAGGGAGACAAGATGCTGACTTATTTCGTTGGCGAGAATGTGAAGGTACGCAACTTCAACATCATCGGTGTCTATGAGGGGATAATGGATGGCACGGACAATATCATAGTCATGGCTGATATTGTCGACTTGCAACGCCTGAATGGTTGGGAAGGGGATGAGGTCTCGACCATAGAACTGTCCCTTGTCCCCGGATCGAGAGATGCGGCAGGTATGCGGAAGGTGACTGATGTGGTGGGGATGATTGCCTTGGAGAGTTCGTCCGATGACGACGATAACCTTGTCGCAACATCTGTCATGAGCAGGTATCCCCAAATCTTTGACTGGCTTACCCTGATTGATTTCAATGTGCTCATCATCTTGATATTGATGACGATAGTTGCCGGGTTCAACATGATTTCCGGTCTTTTGATCATGCTGTTCAGGAATATCTCCACTATAGGCACCCTTAAATCCCTTGGAATGACTGACAAATCTATTGCGAAAGTCTTCCTGAAGGTGGCGTCTGTAATAGTCTTGAAAGGTCTGCTGATAGGGAATGCTGCCGCTTTGCTGCTATGTGGGATCCAGAAATGGACCCATGTCCTGAAACTGAATCCTGAGAACTATTTCGTACCCTTCGTCCCTGTCCACCTCAATCTTCCGGGAGTGCTTGCTGCCGACGTGCTGTCATTCCTGGTCATCATGCTTCTCCTCCTCATCCCCTGCATGTTCATCGCCAGGGTCGATCCCGCCCAGACTGTCAGGGCTCAGTAAGGCTACGCTGTCAGCCACTTCCTTGTAGCGGGGTTCTGCGCCCCTGAAATAATCATAAAGATTGAGGACCGCCTTTGTGTAGGCAACCGTCTCGGCACTTTGTTCCCTTCCCTCCAGATCTTCCATGGTTCTTCCCTGACCACAATTATAGGAAGCTATCGCAAGCCTAGTGACCACTTCCGGATCGGTGCTGTAAGAGCTGAAAGTCCTTTGAAGCATCTGAAGGTACTTTGCACCGGCAGCAATGCTTTCTTCAGGGTCCAGCATGTTTTCAAGTCCGAAACTCTTTGCCGTGCGGGGCATCATCTGCATCAGGCCGACTGCTCCTCTGGGTGACTTGGCCTGGATGCGGAACATGGATTCATTCCAGATCAGGGATGCAAGTAGTCTCCAGTCCCATCCTATGACCTTAGCATTCTTCTTGATGAAATCGTCATATGGGCTGATAACAGATGGTTCTTTCCTGCCGTTTCTGTAAGGGTTGTAACCCATGAAATACCGTTTTTCCATCGAGGAATAATCCGGCGATGCCTTAAGGGCCTTGAACCAACGAAGTATCTCATGTCCCCTGTATGGATCTTTCCGAATCACCCATGTCACAGAGGTATCTGCAGGGTTCAGGGCTATCAGGCCATCGTGTCTGGATAATTCCCTGGAGGGGATCACAAGTATGTCCAGGCTGTCGAGAAGAAGGGAATCCAAATAGGAAACATCGTTCTCTCCCAGGAAGATTATGGTGGAGTCGCTGTGGGCACTGCCAAATTTCTTCAGGAGTTCGTAGTTGAATCCAGTAAGGTAGCCTTTTTGGAGCTGGTCGAACTGCCCCAGCCTAAGTGCGCAGCGGAGGGGCTTCCCTCTGAAGGAATCCATCGACCTTGACGACTGGTACTTCCGGCCGGTCACAGGGATGATAAGAAGCACCACAAGCGTAGGTATGAGGTACTTGAGGAATTTCTTGAACACTCTTCTTACTCCCATGGCACAGGTATCAATGACTGCGGGAACCGGAAAGACCGCTTCCTGCAGAGACAGTGGTGTTCTGGGAAGGTTGCAGGTAGAATGGCCAGTACATACCGAATTTCAGTGCTCTCTGGGTCCTGATGTAACGGTGGGTGCTGAAATAGTCGAATTTGTCCATAGGCCATCCCTGTCCGACATTCTCAACCTTTACGAATATGCATGCACGCTTCCACTGGACATTGACAAAAGCGTCGATCACGGGGCCGTTGTTGTACTTCTCCTCCCTCTGGTTGTAGAATACTCCGACTGCCGGGTTCCAGGCAGGAGAGTAATACTTGGTGTTGTACCATGCATTTGCACCTATCTGCATTTGCATTATGTTCTTCGCGACATCGAACTGGAGATACCATCTGGCATTTACGGCGAGAGTCGGTACCGGAACCACTTCCTGATTGGAAGACATCTGGAACAGGACCCTGTTGTCCAAATGGACCGGCCCGAAGGCCAGGTTCTTGGAGAGGGAAGCACTGAGAACACTCATAGGCTGGGTATTCTGGCGGACCACAGCAAGGGAATCGTAGTAGATGTTGTTGCTGAGCAGGGCATAGCCCACATCTGCACTGATTTTCCAGCGCGGGATGTCCATTCTGGCCTGGAGCCTGCTGGTGGACACTTTCCCGAAATCGTTGTCCCACTTGTAATGGTTGGAGAAGTAATGGCGCTGATAGTGCTCTGGTTCCTTAAGGGAAGTGTCGAAGTGGAGATTGAGGGAGACAGGGCTTGTCCTGGCCTTCCTGAATGGATAGATGGAGAATCTGGCATTGGCTTTCAGGGTCAGGTCGTTCATCTCGTTGCCCAGGAAGACATAGTCTCCGGTCGCGTCCCACTGGATGTAGTTCCTTAACTGGCCTTCGACTCCGGCATATACGAATGTGGAGTTCCAGACAGTGTTCGATCCTCCGCTCAGGAACGTGGGATCGATGTCGTACCATGAGGTAATCCGGTTTCCGATTCCTCCGTTGAGTTTGGAGACTATTGCTTCTTCAGACCAAGGCTGGAGGCGGATAAACAACCTGTTTTCCAGTTTCGAAACCCTGGCTGTGTCATTGGTTACCGTGGGATCGTAGTAGAAATTCCTGTTATAGAAATCCCTTCTTATAACTTCGTTCTTTGATATGTTGTCCTTGTAGAGTCTTCTGAAAACAGAGTATTCAGAACTGTGGCCGATGAATGCCGTTGTTACGTTTGAATCGCCCAATGTGTCAGCTGCCGACCTTTCAGCTGCATGCCATGCGGTCAGGCTGTCGACGCTGGCTATCAGGGAAGAATCTCCGGAAGAAAGGATCCTCTGTCTGAAGGCTTTGTCATCCTTCTTGTTCTGGAGGGTCCTTATGAACATGAAAGGAATCCTGTACTGCTGGTCCAGGAAGACCGTTTTCCGGGTGGTGGTACTTGAGGCACTTGAGAAATAGACCGGATACTCCCTGGCATCGAGGGTAGTGTCCCTGACCATTGATATGTCGGTGGTACCTCCGTTTTCGTTCCGGACAATCTTGTTATGGATGTAACCGGCATGCATCATGTACTTTTTACCGAGGTAGTTTGTGGTGGCCGAGAAGGTCTTGTTTACGGTCTTCTCGTTTTCCATGATCCCATTGCCGCCGAAGCGGTCGTATTCCAAGGTATAGTTGAGTTCCGGAAAGATATTCTGTGAAGTAAGGATGTGCAGGTTGTCGGAGGCTTTCTGGGATTGGGCGAAGAGGGTGCCGTAATAGGCGAGCTCCGTGTAAGCAGTCTTCGTGTTGTAGGAAGGCGCAGTCTTCGCTGAATATGTCCATGACTCGTAGGCATCATAGAAAGACACCCCGTTTTCGCTGGAACGGTTGAAATAATTATAATACTGAAGGGGCGAACCAGCTACTCCCAGCCAGGAAGCGTTGACATCCTTACGGTAGAAGGGATAATCGTTGAACCTATAGTTGTAGTTGGTGTCCGTTTCCTGGACCTCAATCCTGTGGAATTCCCTTTCATGGGTCCATTTGACGAGTCTCTTGTACTGAAGGGAATCAGGCAGGGCGAAGGTTTCGAGGATCCTGTAAGTGTTTTCCCTGATGCTGTCCCTCTTCTCTGCGACACTGTCCCTGCGGGCTTGGAGTATTTCTGCCTTCTGCCGTTTGAGCCTCTCCTTGGCCTCAACTTCCAGTTTTTTCTTTTCGGCTTTTGTCAGGCTGGAATACCAGGCGTCGTAGGCGGCTTGTTTCCTGGCTGCGGAATCGATGCTGTACAGGGAGTCCAGGACCGGCCAGTCCAGGGAGTCACCCGCCTGTTTCAGGGAGTCGCTTACTATTTTGTGGGTGAGTGAGTCAAGGAGGGCGACGTAATACTTGTACCTGAACGGATCGATGTCCTTGAGGGAGTCGGGAGGGAAAATGGTGTCCCTTGCAGTAATAGCCGGAATGGAATCGATAGGGTTGAGGAAGCCGGCGGTGTCGAGCTGGCCTGTGCCTCCCCTCTTGGAGAAGGGATTCTTGTAGCGGATAGTGTCGGGCTTCTGTGGCCTGCTGGCTGAAACGAATCCGAAACCGGGATCACCATCGGCAGGGCGATTGCCCATGCCGATGGCGTGGAGCGAGAGCACGCACACCACTACCAGCGGGAACCAGATTCTCTTCATAACCTACAAAGTTACGCTTTTTCCCTTTTTTCAACAAATCCCGAGCCGGCGAGAGTTTTCTCATGAATATTTCGTATATTCGAAGACTATGAAGAAGATTAAAAAGATCTATGAGACTGACCCCTATCTCGATCCTTTCAAGGATGCGATAGAGGCCCGTCACCAGAGGATCCTGAATGCCAGGGCCAAGATAACGGGATCCGCTTCCGGAAGTCTTTCCGAGGGGGTAAACAATCATCTTTACTACGGTCTCCATAAGGAGAAGGATGGCTCATGGGTCATCCGGGAATGGGCCCCCAATGCTTCGAGACTGTATCTTATAGGAGATTTCAACAATTGGAAACGGACCGGTGCCTACGAGTTCAAACCTGCCGGACAAGGTAACTGGGAACTCAGGCTGGGCTCTATGTTCCTTTCCCATGGGGAACTCTACAAGCTTTTCATAGAGTGGCCGGGCGGAGGTGGGGAGCGGATTCCCGCCTATTGTACCCGCCTTGTGCAGGATGAGGTGACCAAGGTTTTCTGCGCACAGGTCTGGGATCCCGCTGAACCATATTCCTGGAAAAATGACAAAGCTCTCAAGAGACCTCACCCGCTGATTTACGAATGCCACATCGGAATGAGTTCCGAAGAGCCCAAGGTCTCCACTTTCAGCGAATTCCGTAAGACTGTCCTTCCGCGGGTGAGGAAACTCGGTTACGACACTATCCAGATCATGGCACTCCAGGAGCATCCATATTATGGCTCCTTCGGCTACCAGGTGTCCAATTTCTTTGCTTTGAGCTCCCGGTTCGGGACTCCGGAGGAGTTCAAGGAACTGGTCGATACCGCCCATGGGATGGGAATAGCTGTGGTCATGGACATCGTCCATTCCCACAGTGTGGACAATGAAGCTGAGGGCCTGAGTCTATTCGATGGACGGGACGACCTTTACTTCTACCAGGGCCCACAGGGCCATCATCCGGCATGGGGATCCAGATGTTTTGACTACGGAAAGGACGAGGTTGTGAGGTTCCTCCTTTCAAACTGCAAGTTCTGGCTCGAGGAATACCATCTGGACGGTTTCCGCTTCGACGGTGTCACCAGCATGATCTACTGGGACCATGGTCTTGGAAAGGACTTTGGCGATTATTCCTTGTACTTCGATCAGGGAGTGGACGAGAATGCGATCACCTATCTGGCCCTGGCCAACATGCTGGTCAAGGAGATAAGACCTTCATCAGTTACGATAGCCGAGGACGTCAGCGGAATGGCCGGTCTGGCAGCACCCTTCGCTGCCGGAGGAGTAGGTTTCGACTTCAGGATGGCCATGGGCATAGCAGACCATTGGATCAAATGGATCAAGGAAAAGTCGGACGAGCAGTGGAGTCCGGGGGAGATGTGGTACGAACTCACCAACAAGCGCTCTGATGAAAAGACCATCAGCTATGCCGAGTGCCACGACCAGGCGCTTGTAGGTGACAAGACGATCATATTCAGGCTGATGGATAAGGAGATGTACTTCTCCATGAACAAGGAGTCGAAGAATCCTTTGGTGGACAGGGGAATTGCACTCCACAAGCTAATCAGGCTTGCTACCATAGGTACGGCCGGAGACGGCTATCTCAACTTCATGGGCAATGAGTTCGGCCATCCTGAATGGATCGATTTCCCCCGCGAGGGCAATGGCTGGAGTTTTGAACATGCCAGGAGGCTCTGGTCTCTCTCTGACAATGGTTTCCTGAGGTATGGATGCCTCCAGGCCTTTGACAAGGCTATGGTCCACCTGGTAAAACGGCATGGGCTGTTGGCTTTCAGACCCGAACTGCTCAGGGCGGATGAGGAGAAGAAAATCTTGATATTTGGCCGCAAAAACCTTATCTTTGCACTGAATTTCAATCCGGTAGAATCCTATGTCGATTATGGCTTCGAGGCCCCTGCCGGAAAGTATGTGAAAGTGCTCGATTCCGATGCTGCAGAATTCGACGGTTTTTCCCGCATGGACAACGACGGGGAACACTTTACCGTGGACGGGCAACTGCGGCTTTACCTGCCCAGCCGCTGCGCATTGGTGTTGATTGCGAAGAATTAGAATTGAATGAGATAATATGGCTTTTCTGAAATTCAACAAGTCCGAGCTGGTGAACCTCTCCTATTCACTGAAGAGGGAGATCATCAGCGCCAACAAGACCGGAGCCTATTGCAACACATCGATCGTCACCTGCAACACGAGGCGTTATCATGGCCTCCTGGCAGTTCCGGTCGACAGGTTCGGAGGTATGAAACACCTGCTGCTTTCATCGCTGGATGAGAGTCTCATCCTTGGCGGCAAGCAGTTCAATCTGGGTATCCACTGCTACGGCGACATCTATGAGCCGAGAGGACACAAGTACATCATCGATTTCGAGGCGGATCCTGTCCCGAAGATCACTTACAGGGTTGGAGGAACCATCTTTACCAAGACAATCCTTCTGGTACCTGATGCCGACCAGGTCATGATCAGGTACGATATGGTGGCTGCACCTGCGAAGGAAACGCTTCTCCTTACCCCGTTCCTTGCATTCCGCGACATCCATTCCCTCACCCAGGAGAATCCTGACGCAAGGACAGAGGGATGGGAGGTAAACGGTGGAATGGCATGGAATCTTTACGAAGGTTTCCCTGACCTGAACCTGCAGTTCAACACCAAGAACGTAAAGTTTGTCCAGACTCCTTGCTGGTACAAGGGAATTACCTACTCCGACGAGTACAGGCGTGGTTTCGATTGCAGGGAAGACCTTTTCGTCCCCGGCCATTTCGAGGCGGAGATGAAGGAAGGGGATTCGTTGGTTTTCTCAGCTTCTGTTTCCGAAATTAATCCTTCCGGGCTGAAGCGCCACTTTGAAAGCCTTCTCGGGAAGATACCTCCAGTGACTTCCTATCACGACCAGCTTGTCCGCTGTGCGGATGTTCTGATCCAGAACCGCGCCGGACGCAAGCAGATCACTGCAGGATTCTCTTGGATGTTCACAGGACTACTGAGGGAGTCCATCATGGCCGCTCCCGGCCTCACCCTGTGTGCTACCGGGGACAAGGCTTCATTCGAAGCCATCATTGACAACCTGATTGCCGACGAACAGGAGAGGTTGTTCCACAAGACCACCCAAGTCGAGGCTCCGCTCAGGCTTGCCGGAGCGTTGAACCAGTACATTGCGTTGGGCGGAGACGGGAAAGCAGTCTGGAAGAAATACGGGTCCACCCTCAAGGGCATACTTGAGAGTTATCTTCCAGGAAGGAGATCGGAAGTTGCCATGCAGCCGAACGGTCTGCTCTGGGCCCAGATGGATTCTTGGGCACTGTCCTGGATGAATGCCTACATCAATGGCCGTCCGGTTACCGAAAGAGCTGGTTATCAGGTTGAGACGAACTCTTTCTGGTATCATTCGATAAGTATCACCCTGGCCATGGAGAAGAAATATGGCGGGGGTAAGGACAAGGAGTTCATTGAAAAATGGTCCGCAATCAAAGATCTTGTCAAGGCTAATTTCCAGCCTATGTTCTGGAATCCCCGTGCTGGTTACCTGGCCGACTATGTTGACAATGCCGGGCAGCACATGGAGGTCCGTCCGAACATGATCTATGCAATAGTTGAGGAAGACATGCCGGTCGAGCCTGAAGTTGCCAGCGCAATACTCCACGTGATTGACAATGAACTGGTGACCAGGAGGGGTATCCGCACCCTTTCTCCCCGCAATGCCGAATACAAAGGTGTCTATGAAGGCACCCAGCATGAAAGGGATCTCGCCTACCATGGCGGAAGCACCAGGGTGTTCCTTCTCGCTCCCTACATCTGGGTGAGTTTCAGGATGAAGGGAGCATCCTTCATCAAGAAGGCAGAGTGGCTCGTCGAAGGCTTCTACGAGGATCTGAACAAGCATGGGGTAGGTGCGTTCTCCGAACTTTATGACGGAGATCCGCCTCACGAGCCTCATGGTGCCATTTCTTCAGCCCTGAGCACCTCGGCCCTGCTGATGGTTGACTATATGATTGCAAAATACAAGGAGGCACAGAAATGAGAGTCCTGATGTTTGGGTGGGAGTTTCCTCCCCACATAGCCGGCGGACTTGGAACCGCATGCTACGGTATCGTCAAGGGTCTTGCCGAGAACGGTGTACAGACAATCTTCGTGATGCCTTCGGCTTCAGGAGATGAGGACGGCAGCGTGGCAACCATCATCAATGCCAGTGACGTTCCCGTAGTCTCCACGAGTTCTTCTGTCGATGAATTCGTGAATATGGTCAAGTTCATGAAGGTCGGTACCAACATGATTCCCTATGTAGATCCGGATCGGTTCTATGAGATGGTCGAAGCTGAAAAAAGACTTCGTGAGGAATCCACCGACAAGCATATCGGTGAAAAGTTCCGTTTCTCAGGGAAGTATGGTTCGAACCTCATGGAGGAGGTTGCACGGTACGCGATGGTTGGTGGAACGATAGCCATGGAGCACAAGGATGAGTTCGACCTTATCCATGCCCATGACTGGCTCACCTACCTCGCCGGAATAGCCGCCAAGGAACTCACGGGAAAGCCCCTTGTCGTCCATGTCCATGCTACCTCTTTCGACCGTGGTACCGAGGACATGATCGATTCCAGGGTCTTCGACATAGAGAAGAGGGGAATGGAGGCTGCCGACAGGGTCATAGCAGTCAGCGACTTGACCCGCAACATAGTTATCAACAAGTACGGCATATCCCCTGACAAGGTGGTTACTGTCCACAATGCGGTGGATTTCAGCGGGAGGGAGAATCTCAATGTTGAGAGAGGACTCAAGGATAAGGTGGTTACCTTCCTGGGCAGGATTACTTTCCAGAAGGGCCCCGAGTATTTCATCGAGGCGGCCGCCAAGGTCCTCAAGAGAACCGAGCACGTGCATTTCGTTATGGTAGGCAGCGGTGACATGATGAACCGCAGCATCCGCCATGCCGCCCGTCTGGGAATATCCGACCGTTTCCATTTCACCGGTTTCCTGCGTGGAACTGATGTCCAGAAAATGTTTGCATTGTCTGACGTTTACATCATGCCCTCTGTTTCAGAGCCTTTTGGAATATCTCCACTGGAAGCCATGCGCAGCAATGTGCCTTCGATCATATCCAACCAGAGTGGAGCTGCCGAAGTGCTCAAATATGCCTTCAAGGTTGATTTCTGGGATGTTGACGCCATGGCGGACGACATCTATGCCCTCCTTAACTATCCCGCTCTTGCGGACTTCGCCGCCAAGGAAGGTTATGATGAGGTCAACCGCCTGAAATGGAACCATGCGGCAGCGAAGATGAAGAAAGTCTATGAATCCGTCATTAAATAACCAGCCATGAAAAAGAGCATCTGTCTATATTTCCAAGTCCATCAGCCTACCAGGTTGAGGTTGTACCGTTTTTTCGATATCGGCAAGGATTCCCATTACTATGATGATTTCACTAACAGGACCATCCTTCACAGGGTTGCCCAGAAGTGTTATCTTCCGATGAACAAGATCCTGCTGGACCTTATCAAGAAGCACAAAGGCGCTTTCAAGGTGACATTCTCAATCACCGGTTCAGCGCTGGAACAGTTTGACAGGTACGAGCCGGAAGTAATTGACTCCTTCAAGGAACTGGCCGCTACCGGATGCGTTGAGTTCCTCGCGGAAACATATTACCATTCCCTGGCATCCCTTGCCAACGAGGGTGAATTCAAGCATCAGGTGGAGAAGCATGTGAAGGCCATCGAGGACCATTTCGGAATGACCCCTAAAGCTTTCAGGAACACCGAGATGATTTATTCCGATTCTATCGGAAGGCAGGTCTATGACCTTGGATTCAAGACCATGCTGACCGAAGGAGCCCGTCATATCCTCGGATGGAAGAACCCTGATTACATTTACACGGATCCGCTTCAGAAGCACCTCAAGCTCCTGCTCAGGAATTATTCCCTCAGTGATGACATAGCTTTCCGTTTCTCCGACAAGGGATGGGCGGACTGGCCTCTTACCGGGGAGAAATTCCTCTCCTGGCTCAAAGCTGCTGAAGGAGAGATCATCAACCTCTTCATGGACTACGAGACCTTCGGGGAACACCAGAAGGAGTCCTCGGGTATTTTCGACTTCATGAGATATCTCCCTGACGTGGTTCTTTCAGACGGGGCTTTCGAGTTCGTCACTCCTACGGGAGCTTCCAGGAAGCACAAGGCCATAGCCGAGATTGATGTTCCTGACCCGATTTCATGGGCAGATGAAGAAAGGGATGTGACCGCATGGCTTGGAAACGAGCTCCAGCAGGATGCTTTCAACAAGCTTTATGATCAATCCGAGAAACTTGCCCTTCTGAACGATCCCATCCTTTGGGAAGAGTTCGGCCATCTCCAGGAGAGCGACCATCTCTATTACATGAGTACGAAGTTCTTCTCCGACGGAGAGGTTCACCGGTATTTCAATCCTTATAACACTCCATACGAGGCCTTCATTAATTACATGAACGCCCTTAGCGATTTCATCATCAGGATTGATGACGCAGTCGCGACCAAAATCGAAAAGAATTAAATGGCGAAAGAACTGATTAATCCTGACTACCTTTTCGAAGTCAGCTGGGAAGTCTGCAACAAGGTAGGAGGCATTTACACAGTGATTGCGACAAAGTCGCTCTATCTCAAGCAGCAACTCCACAAGCACCATCTGCTGGTCGGACCTGATGTCTGGATGGACACTGAGAGCAATCCTGATTTCATAGAAGACAATCACCTTTACAGCCTATGGAAAGCCCAAGCTGCCTCTGAAGGTCTCAGGGTGCGGCTGGGAAGGTGGAACGTACCAGGAAAGCCCATTGCCATACTGGTGGACTACAAGCAATTCCTCACCAGGCAGAATGACATCCTGACGGAATACTGGAAACGCTTTGGGGTTGATTCCCTGACAGGCAACTGGGACTATAAGGAGAATGTCCTTTTCGGATATGCTGCTGGCCATGTGATTGAGAGTTTCTACAGGTTCAATCTCAATCCTGCCGACAAGGTAGTAGCCCAGTTCCACGAATGGCAGACAGGTTCCGGATTGCTGTACTTGAAGAGTACCAATCTTCCGATAGCAAAGGTCTTCACTACCCATGCGACAGTGATGGGAAGGTGCCTTGCAGGCAACAACCTTCCGCTTTACGATTCCATGGATGTCTATGACGGAGACCAGAAAGCGCAGCAATTCGGTGTGGTTGCCCGTCACTCGATAGAAAAGAAATCCGCCCAGAATGCAGATGCATTCACTACCGTCAGTGAAATCACGGCCAAGGAATGTGAGCACTTCCTTCAGCGTCCTGTCGATGTGGTGACCCCGAACGGTTTCGAGAACAGTTTCACTCCTTCAACGGAAGAAACCTACGAAAGGAAACGCAAGGAGGCCCGAAGGAGGCTTATCGAAGTTGCGGCTGCGATGTCTGGCGAAGAGGTCTCCAAGGATGCCATCCTCATTGGAATAGGTGGTCGTTACGAGTACCGCAACAAGGGTATAGACGTGTTTATCGACGCTCTTAAGAAGCTTTCTGACACTGACCCTGTGGGACGTGACATCCAGGCCTTCATAATGATTCCCTCAGGTCACAACGGTGCCGACAAGGAATTGGTCGCGAAACTCTCTGGAACCGGATCGAAAGATTACACAACCCAGACTTCGCACTACCTGATGGACCCGTGGTCTGATGTGATTACCCGCCGTTTCAGGGAACTAGGCTTTACCAATGCGAAGGGAAGCCGTGTCAAGGTCTATTTCGTCCCTTCCTATCTGAACGGCAACGACGGAGTGTTCGGAAAGACTTACTATGACCTTCTGGTCGGTCTGGACCTCACTTTGTTCCCTTCCTATTACGAGCCTTGGGGATATACTCCTCTGGAGAGCCTCGCATTCAGGATTCCGTCCCTTACCACAAGTCTTTCCGGTTTTGGAAAATGGGTAGGGAGCCATTATGGGAAAGATCATCCTGGAATCACAGTCCTCGAAAGGAACGACTCGAATTATTTCAAAGTAGTCGATGGAGTAGTAGAGAGGGTGAAGGAGATTGCCGGACTTGACGACGAAGGCAGGAAGGCAATGATGGCTTCTGCACAGGACATCTCCAAGATAGCCCTCTGGGAGAATCAGATAAAGTATTACAACGAGGCCTACTCGATTGCATTGGAGAAGGTGGTCGCTGCGAACGGGGCGTTCCCCGATGAACTTAACAAGGATAGATCAATGGCATATAACAAGATAGAAATCAATAACCCGGCTTGGAAGAGCGTGATGGTAACACGTCATCTTCCGGATGAAATCTCAGGGCTGGAAACCCTTTCCAAGAATCTCTGGTGGTGCTGGAACGAATCGGCCAAGGCCCTTTTCAAATCCATAGACTCTGAGGTCTGGCACGACACCATGCACAACCCTATGGCCCTTCTGGACATTGTCAGCCTGAAGAGGTTCAAGGTCCTCGCCAAGGATGAGGCCTTCATGAATAACTACAGGTCCGTGATGGATGAGTTCAATGACTATATGGCCCTGAAGGCGGAACGGACCACTCCAACCATAGGTTATTTCTGCATGGAGTACGGTCTTGACACTTCCCTCAAGATTTATTCAGGAGGTCTTGGGATCCTTGCCGGTGACTATCTTAAGGAGACCAGCGACATGAATGTCAACCTCGTGGCAGTGGGTTTCCTCTACAGGTACGGCTACTTTACCCAGGTCTTGACCGGACAGGGAGAGCAGGTGGCTCAGTATGATGCCCAGGACTTCACGAAGATTCCTGCAGAGCCGGTACTCGACTCTACAGGTAACTGGATGACTACAAGTGTGGCCTTCCCTGGAAGGAACATTACCGCCAGGATCTGGAAGGTTGCGGTTGGAAGGACGGATCTCTATCTTCTTGACACCGACTACGAGGCAAACATACCTGAAGACCGTCAGGTGACTTACCACCTTTACGGCGGGGACTGGGAGAACCGTCTCAAGCAGGAACTTCTCCTTGGAGTCGGCGGAATCAGGGCTCTCAGGAACCTTGGTATCAATCCCCAGGTCTATCATTGCAACGAGGGACATGCGGCTTTCACAGGGCTCGAGAGGCTTCGTGAATATATTCAGGAAGACAATCTGGATTTCGGGGAGGCAGTCGAAGTGGTCAGGGCATCTTCCCTGTTCACTACCCATACCCCTGTCCCTGCCGGACATGATTCCATCGACGAAGGCCTTCTCAGG
>JAGCWD010000059.1 GCA_017962025.1 Bacteroidales bacterium | reverse complement strand
GGTGAGATCATCACATCAGAGAAAGGCATCCCCAGGATCTGCTGTTATTCCACCGAGGGAGTTTTCAGAAGCGTCCTCCTCCACCGCAAGGCCCTCGGAGGAGGCTATGATGCTTACGAGGCAAGGATCGCCTCTGACGGCAGGATCCTTGTGGCCGGAAAACGTTCACTCTCTGTCTACAGTTTCGACCCTTCCCTCGCCAGGGCAGAAGGAGGTTCCCAAGCCTGTGAGATTTGTGCAATCAGTAATTGCCCTGTTAAAAGAGGAGTGACGGTATGAGCGATAACGGCAACCCGATCAAGAGAAGGGAGTTTTTCAGAAGACTCGGAAAAGTCCTGGCCGGGGGCGGTATAGTGGCCGTCGGAGCCAGGAGCGCCGCCAATGTCAAAAGCGAGGGGAAGGCCGACCTCTATTGGCAGATCGACCATGAGAAATGCATCCAATGCGGTAGGTGCCAGACAAGTTGCGTCATGCCTGTCTCTGCGGTCAGGTGCATGCACGCCAACAAGGTTTGCGGCTACTGCGACCTATGCGGGGGCTATTACCGCACCAACGCCAAAGAACTCAACACCGCGGCCGAGAACATGCTCTGCCCCACGGGAGCGATCGCCCGCAAATTCGTCGAGGAGCCTTATTTCGAATACACGATTGACGAAGCGCTCTGCAATGGCTGCGGGAAGTGCGTGAAAGGCTGTTCCTCTTTCGGTAACGGCTCGCTGTTCCTGCAGATACGCCAGGAACTCTGCCTCGGATGCAACGAATGTTCGATCGCCAAGGTATGCCCTTCCGGGGCAATCCACAGGGTCTCATACGAGGACGCTTACAAATTCAAGGACCAGGCATAGAATGAGCAGATTGTTAGTCAACCGTTTCCCACGTCCAGACTTCGAGTCCGGCTACCTGTATCCCGAATATTCCTATGCCGTACCTAACGAGATGCTCTGGGACATTATAGATGTGACGGTGCTCCTGATTCTTCTCGGGATTGTTACCTGGGCCGCCTTCCGCAAGCGGATGCGGATGCCGATCTTAGCGGTCTCGGTAGTCTCCGTGGGCTATTTCGGCTTTTTCAGGGGCGGTTGCGTGTGCAGCATCGGATCCATCCAGAATGTCGCCCTGGCCTTTGTCGACCCATCCTACAGCCTCTCTTTGGCGGTGTTCCTGTTCTTCATCATCCCGATTGTGTTTGCCTTCCTGTTCGGCAGGGTGTTCTGCGCCGGTGTCTGCCCTTTCGGGGCCCTTCAGGACCTTGTGAATGTCAAGAACTTCAGGATCTCCAGGCCGGTGGCCGGAGCCCTCAGCGTGATTCCCTGGATTTACCTCGCCTTCACTCTGATCTACGCCATGACCAGGACCCGGTTCCTGATCTGCAAGTTTGACCCTTTCATCGGAATATTCCGCCTCGGAGGAGACATCGGTGTGATCGGGTTCGGGATAGTCCTGCTCCTCATGAGCATATTCACAGGAAGGCCATTCTGCCGCTTTCTCTGCCCCTACGGTGCGATTTTGGATCTCGTCTCGAGAGCCTCCATCTTCAAGGTCAGGATAACACCCAAAAGATGCATCTGCTGCGATCTCTGCCATGATTCCTGCCCTGTCGACGCCATCAAGGCACCCTACGGCAACAAGACAGGCGAGACTCCGGCGGAAGGTGTCCGCCGGGTTGTCGCCTACATGGTGGCGCTTCCTCTCCTGATGGTCGCCTGCGCTTTGATGATGCGATGGATCGCCCCAGACCTCGCCAGGGCGAACAGTGAAGTCAGACTCCATGAAATGGTCACAGCCTATGAGGCAGGACCGCAGGATACGATGGAACCGGAGGTCGAGGCATTCTATAGCCAGGGACGCAACCTGGCCGAACTGGAAACTTCAAGAAACCTTGTAGTGAGCAAGTTCCGCTTTTATTCCACACTGGCTGGAATCCTCATAGGCCTTGTCATCGGGCTGAAACTCCTGGAAATGTCACTCAAGAGAGGTCGCAAGGAATATGAGATAGACTACGGACGGTGCGTCGCCTGCGCCAAATGTTTTGATTACTGCCCGCAGAAATGAAAAAGTATTACAGGAATATCGCCGCAGTCACCACGGTCTTCGCCATCACGCTCTCCATTATGCTGGCGGCCAACTACTTCCAGGTAAGGAGGGCCACTCCCCTCCAGACCGAGGTGGCCGAGACTCTCAAGGGTCTTAACGATGTTAACGCTGAGAATCCGGCTCTCCAGGAACAGATCCGCCAGCTCGACCTCCTTTCTCGAAAGGCTTTTTTCGTCAGTGAGAGCCACTTGAAGACCGGATTATACCTGCTGCTTGCGATGTTGGGAGTCCTGGTCCTGTGCCTGCGGCTCTATTTCCACGATGTAAAAAGCATTCCTGACAAGGATCTCGACCCGCTAGACGACTGGCTTGTGAAATCCAAATCGCGAGACTACATCCTTGCCGGCTTTGGTATCCTCACGGCCGCCGCCCTTTTCCTCGCCTTCCTCTCCACCAGATCCATCAGCGGTGGTTCGACAAGCTCACCAACCGACACCATCGCTGCCCTTGAGCCTGTCGAAGGGCCTGTCGAAGAGCCTGTCGAAGAGCCGGCAAACTCACCAAACGACACCATTGCCGCCCCTGAGCCTGTCGAAGGGCCTGCAAGCTCACCGACAGACACCATCGCCGCCCCTGAGCCGCCGAAAGTCACCCACAACGCCTTCCGTGGCAACAACTCCATCGGCCAATCCTCCGCCCGAAGCATCCCCTCCTCCTGGAGCCTCACCTCCGGCAAGAACATAGCTTGGAAGGCCACCATCCCGAAACCGGGCTACAACTCCCCTGTCATAAACGGCTTGAACGTGTTCCTTACTGGAGCCGATGACTCCGGACGCGAGCTCTATTGCTACGATATATTCACTGGAGAACGCAAATGGACCCTCTCAGCCAGTGGCATTCCAGGCTCGCCTTCTGCCATGCCCAGAGTCAACGAGGACACCGGGCTTGCCGCCTCGACCGTGGCGACCAACGGGAAGCAAGTCTGCGCCATATTCGCCACCGGCGATGTCATCTGCGCGGACATGGATGGGAACAAGCTATGGGCAAAGAATGTGGGCGTCCCGGACAATCACTATGGCTACGCCTCATCCCTGCTCATCTACGGCTCGGAGGTCATCATCCAGTACGACAACGACTCAGGCGGCAGAATCTTCGCCCTCAACCTGTCCAACGGCAACCAACAGTGGTCAAAGGAAAGGAGCGAGAAAGCCACATGGAGCTCACCTATAATCGCTTACATCGACCGCAAGCCCCACCTCATCGTGATGGGCAACCCCAACATCACCGCCTACAGCCCCGACAACGGGGATCTTCTCTGGAAGGTGGAGTGCATGAGCGGTGAAGTCGGATCCAGCCCAGCCTTCTCGACCGGCCGCGTCTTCGGGGCCAATGAATATGCCCGTCTCGTGGCGATAAACGGTTCTGACGGCACCCTCCTCTGGGAAAGCAATGAATATCTTCCGGAAGTCTCATCCCCCGTCGCCACCCGCGACTGGGTCTATGTCGCAACGAGCTACGGAGTTATCGCCTGCTACAATGCCGAGACCGGCGAACTGGTCGCAGAGCAGGATCTCGGCTGCCAGTTCTATTCATCCCCCGTCGTAGTCGAGGGCAAGGTGTTCCTTTTCTCGGTCGAGGGAACTCTTTACATGTTCAGCAACAACGGCAAACTGACCCTCGTCAGCAAAGTCGAAACCGGCCAGGCCACCTTCGCCACACCGGCATTCACAGACGGAAGGATGGTTGTCCGCTCAGAGAAGGGCCTCTATTGCGTCAGTTCAGAGACATCATAGGAATATGTGCGAAAACTGCAAGGATAGAGAACTGAGAGAGGCCATCCTCGAAAGGACCGACGCGATCATAGGCCGCGTCGGGAAATCCCGTGACAGGATCATCCCGCTCCTGCAAGCACTTCAGGATGAGTTCAGCTACCTGCCTTCAGAAGTACTTGACAGAGTCTATGAGACCACCGGCATCGACAGGGCGCAGGTGATAAGTGTCGCCACTTTCTATTCGCAGTTCCGTCTCGCCCCTTACGGGAAGCATGTGATCAAGGTCTGCAACGGTACCGCTTGCCATGTCAAGGGCGCCGACAATGTCTATGATGCCTTCCGGAGAGAACTGTCCATGAAAGGCGACACGGTGACAACCGCTGATGGACGGTATTCCATTGAGAATGTGGGCTGCCTAGGCTGCTGCGCCCTGGCACCGGCTGTCCAGATCGACCAGAGAATCTACGGCCACGTTCAGCCTGGAAGGGTCAGGGAGGTACTGGATGAGTTCGAGCGAGAGGAAACCGCCAGGAAGGAAAAGGAGCGGGAATATGTGAACCGGCCTCCCCTCGGGGAAATTAGGCTCGGGATGGAGAATTGCTGCCAGGCGAGCGGGACCGCCGCCATCTATTCTGAAGTAAAGAGATGTTGCCACGACCTTGATCTCGATGTGGTGGTCAAGCCGGTAAGTTGCGTTGGAGCCTGCAACCAGGTGCCGATGATAGATGTCGCCATGCGGGACGGAAGCATATTCCGTTACCCCAATGTCAAGGTAGAGGATGTCCAGGAGATCCTCCTCAACCATTTCAACACAGGTTCCACTTTCAGACGGTTCCGCAACCGCCTGTTCAGGAGTCTGGACCATCTTCAGAATGACAAGGTCTGGTACAGCGATGTGTGGAAAGAGCCGGTGGAAAGGACCCGTTCGATCAACAACTTCCTCACCTCGCAGAAAAGGATATCGACCGAGGGCTACGGCCATATGGCACCTCTAGACTTGGATGAATATATCACTTGCGGCGGACTCGAGGCGCTTGGCAAGGTCCTCTCCGGGATGACTCCGGAGGCCGTCACGCGACAGATTCTGGACAGTGGCCTCAGGGGACGCGGAGGCGGAGGCTTCCCTTCCGGACGCAAATGGGCGATGGTCGCATCCGAGGAAAGTCCGGTAAAATACGTGATCTGCAACGGTGACGAAGGTGATCCCGGAGCATTCATGGACCGCATCCTGCTGGAGTCCTACCAGATGCGGGTCATTGAAGGGATGATCATAGCCGCCTATGCCGTCGGGGCCTCCCATGGAATATTCTACATCAGGGCCGAGTATCCCCAAGCAGTCATCAGGACCCGCAAGGCCCTTCAGATGTACAGGGACAAGGGTTATCTCGGAAAAGACATCTCAGGATCCGGATTCAGCTTCGACATCGAGGTTTTCGAAGGGGCCGGAGCCTTCGTCTGCGGAGAGGAGACCGCCCTGGTCAACTCCATCGAGGGGAAGAGGGGTTTCCCTGATTTGAGGCCGCCCTATCCTTCTCAGGAGGGTCTCTGGGGCCATCCTACCCTTATCAACAATGTCGAGACCCTGAGCCAGGTTCCGTACATTATCAGGAACGGGGCAAATGAATATTCATCTATCGGCACGGAGACATCAAAGGGCACAAAGGTTTTCGCTTTGGTCGGCAAGGTCAACCACGGAGGACTCATTGAGGTCCCTATGGGAACCACCCTAAAGCAGATCATCGATGACATCGGGGGCGGAGTCGAGGGCGGAGAGGCGCTCAAGGCTGTCCAGACCGGAGGCCCTTCGGGAGGCTGTATCCCGGCCTCACTCTGCGACACACCTGTTGACTATGAGGCACTTAAGGGCATGGGAGCGATAATGGGTTCTGGTGGACTGGTGGTCCTCTCCGAGTGCAGTTGCATGGTCGATGTGGCAAGATACTTCACCGCCTTCACCTCCGGCGAGTCCTGCGGCAAATGCACTTTCTGCCGTGTGGGAATACGGCGGATGCTCGACATTCTAGACCGGATCTGCGTCGGCAAAGGCAGGGCAGAAGACTTGGCCAATCTCGCCGAACTTGCTGAAAGCATCAGCAAATCAGCCCTTTGTGGTCTAGGAAAGACCGCCCCGAACCCAGTCCTGTCGACTCTCAGGTTCTTCAAGGACGAGTATCTCGAGCACCTTGATGGTATGTGCCGCACCGGCACCTGCAAGGACATGGTGGTCTACCAAATCTGTGACGAATGCGTCGGATGCACCAAATGCTCCAAGACCTGTCCGGCTGAGGCCATTGAATACACTCCTTACGAAAAGCACGTGATAGACACTTCGAAATGCACCAAGTGCGGGCTTTGCATAGATGAGTGTTCGTATGATGCCATCAAGAAAGTGCCCATCAGGCAAACTATCACATCGAAACAGCCATGAGGATATTCATAAACGGAAAAGAGATAGCGCCTCGTGAGGGCGAGACTGTTCTGGATATTTGCAGGCGGTCAGGAAACCAGGTCCCGTCGATGTGTTTCGTCCCCAGGGCAGAACACAAGCCTTCCTGCATGGTTTGCATGGTGAAGGATGAAGATAGTGGGCAAATGATTCCATCCTGCTCAACTTTTCCTTCCGATGGTATGAGAATAGATACTGTAAGCGACGAAGTTATCAGTACAAGAAAACTTGCGGTCGAGTTGCTGCTCAGCGACCATAGGGCCGATTGTGAGGCACCTTGTACGATGGTCTGCCCGTCCGGCCTGGATGTCGGAGAGATTCTCTACAGGTACGATAAGGGTGACCTTGCAGCGGCTTCCGATCTCATCTTCTACGCGTTCCCTGATCCGAAGTCAGCTTGCGAGGGTTGCAAGGCTCCTTGCGAGAAAGTCTGCCGCAGAGGCACGGTTGACGCTCATGTGGCAATTAGGGAAATCATAAAGGAAGTTGTTGAGGCAGCAAGTACCGCTACGGCGGAACTATTACCGCCGACACAAAGAGCTTCCAACTCCGCCTTCAACTCACGACTAGGAGTCTTCTCCCCCCAGGAGAAGATCGATCTCAAGCGCACCGTCACCACCAAGTCCGCCTGCCTTCACTGCGCCTGTCTCTCTCGGGACGACTGCCGTCTCAGGGAGATAGCTACAGAACTCAAGATCAAGGCACCGCGGTTCGGTGTCAGCTCCCTCCAGCCCTTCAAAGCCGCGAAGCGACTGACCGGAAGGCTCATTTTCGAACCAGCCAAATGCATCCGCTGTGGACTCTGCGTCTACAACACCGAGGATGGTTTCACCTTCAAGCGCCGAGGCTTCGCCATGCAGGTCATCATCCCTGAGAAGAGCTACTCCCATGTCAGCGATGACATCGCCTCCCTCTGCCCCACAGGTGCATTAAGTCTGGAGCATTAAACAATGGAAGACATTATGAGAAAGCCTCTTAAGATAGTATACTTCCTGGTGGCCACCCTGCTTCTTGGAATCTTTATCCACGCATGCTCCGGTAGAGGAGAGGCGGATGAATCATCCTCCATAGGCGACTGGACTGTCTTCAGGGGCGACAATTCCCTCAGCGGCTCCATCTCCCGACAACTTCCCAGCGCCCCGAACCTTCTCTGGTCCACGACGACAGGTCAGAGGACAGTAGCCTCGCCGGTAATAAAGGACGGAATAGTCTACACTCTCGGCCGCAGGGGGCTTTTAAGGGCGGTCGACGAGCAAGGTCAGGAAGTGTTCTCAAAGGATCTGGGCACTTTCATTGAAGCCACACCCCTCATCATTGACACGTCACTATTCTTCGGTACCATCGACGGACACATGATAGCGATAGGGTTGAAAGGGAGGGAGATAATCTGGGATTTCCCGGCCGAGGGTCAGATATCTGCCCCGGCTATGGAAACTGCCTTCGAAGGTGAGGAAGCCATAGTGTTCGGAAGTTATGACAACTTCATGTACACTCTGCGACAGAGCGACGGCAAAGTCCTCTCGAAGTTCGAGTCGGGCTATTACCTCAACGGGGCTGCGGCGGTCCTGGACGGCTATATCTGTTTCGGAGGCTGCGACCAGTGGCTGAGGGTTGTTGACACCCGTGCCGGGATCCAGACCGATTCCCTGATGCTGGACTCCTACCTTCCCGCCTCTCCTGTTTTCAGGGGTCCGGAAGGGTACATCGGCGACTATGGCGGCAGCATCTACCACATTACTCTCTTTGGTGGCAAAATATCTTCCATGGAGAAGATACACAGGGCAAAAGGTGAGGACGGAGGCTCGTTTGTCGGACTGCCGGCCGTCGGGAAGGATAACGTCTATTTCTTCTCGGGAGGCAGGCATATTACCTGCGTATCCAGAAAAAACGGCTCTGTCAAATGGGAAACCCTGCTCAAAGGCCCCACCGGAGAGAGTTCCCCTCTCGAATGCCTCGATGAGATACTTGTCTGCACCAAGAACGGGATTGTCTCGATCCTTGACAAGGACTCCGGAGAGGTCAAATGGGAATATGACACCGGCGAGGACATACTCGCATGCCCGGCAATCTCGGACGGGAGTTTCTACATACTGACAGCTAAAGGAACCTTACTACGATTCGGCGAATGATGGAAGCACTTGTACTTGACAGGATATCAAAGAGTTTCAGCGACGGCGAAGGCCAGTCGCGCAAGGTTTTGGACGGCGTAAGCCTGAGCCTCTCCGAAGGGGAGTTCCTGGCGATCACTGGACCTTCCGGATCCGGGAAGACAACCTTGCTGAGGATCATTGCGACCCTCCTCGAACCGGACTCCGGGAAATGTCTGGTCTACGGGCAGGACATCTCCGAAGGGACTGATCAGCCCACACTCAGGAACAGGACCATAGGTTTCGTGTTCCAGGATCATAGGCTACTTCCCCAACTCTCAGTCATTCAGAATGTTCTTCTTCCCGCGCTCGCCGGAGAAAAAGTGGTCCCCGACCCGGTCCATGACTATGCCCTGTCGCTGTTGAAATATGCAGGAATCTCCGATCTAGCCTCCAAATACCCCGAGACCATCTCGGGTGGAGAGGCCAGCAGGGTCGCTCTATGCAGGGCGCTTGTGATGAGGCCGAAACTACTCCTCGCGGACGAGCCGACTGGACAACTGGACAGGGATAATGCCCTCAATGTTGCCAGGCTCCTTCAGAAGGTCAGCAGGGATTTCGGGACTGGGATCGTGATGGTCACTCACTCTGACGAGGTCGCATCCATCGCCGACAGGAGACTATCACTCTATGATCTGAACAAGGCGGAGGAATAGATGGACAGACGGGACATCATAAAGGCAGGAAGGCACCGCTACCGGAAGTTTTACAAGATGGCGGCTGTTGCTACAGCTATATGCGTCTCCGTGATAGCGGGTTCTCTCATTGTCGGTGACTCTGTCCGTCAATCCCTGAAACTCAGGGTATTGGATCGGCTGCAAGGCATACGGTCGGTTGTCCTTGCCGCAGACGGTTTCCTTGGGATAGAAGCGATGAAGGAACTCTCTACCGGAGATGACTCCAAGGCCGTGCTCCTCTCCGAAGGATTTGTGTCAAGAGGTGGAAGGCTGCTTCCTGTCACCATCTGGGGAATGGACCGCCTGCCTGACGGTTCGGCTATCCCGGAGGGGAAGATCGCCATAAACCAGGAACTGGCCAGGCAACTTGGCGACCTTTCCGATCCTGGAATAGTACTCCGCCTCCCCGATGACGGTTTAATCCCTTCCTCTTCCCTATTCGTGACCGGCAGGTACTCGACTTCCTTGAGGCTTGACTATCTGGCGACCCTGGACGCTTCCAAAGGAGGGAACCTGAGTCTCAAGAACGGGCAGGTAATTCCGTTCAACGTGTTCGTATCAAGACGGGAACTTTGTGATTTACTGGGAATTGGAGATAAACTCAACACTATAATCTCTCCTGATGTCATCCCCGGAGAGAGATTGTCCAATCTGTCTGCAGAGAGTCTCGGAATCAGGATGGATGGAGGTGTGATCACCTCCGACCGGGTGTTCATCAAGGCCGGTGTCGTGGACAAGCTGACTGCAGAGTGCGAGGAACCTGACCGCCTGTTCTCATATCTGGTCAACTCGATTTCTAAGGCCGGCCCTTCGGCAGGCTCTGGGACCGGGATACCGTATTCATTCGCCACGGCGCTCGACTCGTGGAAAGGTCTTCCAGTCGAAGGAGCGGTCCTCTCTGATTATACGGCCAAACGGCTCGGAGTCCGGAAAGGCGATGAAGTCGAGGTGGCCTATTGGGTCGCTGACGAACTTAAGAACCTTTCTGAGAAAACATTGTCTTTCCCGGTACAAGAAATAGTCCCGCTAGCTGATCTGGCATCCGACGGCCATCTCAGCGCTGATTTTCCGGGACTCTCCGACACCCCTAGATGTTCCGACTGGGAGAGCGATCTCCCCATCGACATGAGCCGGATAACCGATGAGGACGAGGATTTCTGGGCCACCTGGAAGTCGACTCCAAAGATTCTACTCCCCTACGACGTCATGCGCCAGGAATGGTCTGACTCTTGGGGAGACGCAACCGGAATCCGTACGGCATCTCCCCCGGAAGTGCTTGGGGTCCTTAACGCCAATGACTTTTCCATAAGCACCTTACAACCTCTTGACAATGCCATTGAAAACGCCACCGGAGGCGTCGATTTCGCGGGGCTCTTCCTCGCTCTCGGCTGCTTTATCTTATTCGCGGCGCTACTGCTTATGTACAGCCCCCTAAGCGAGATGCTTTCGCTGAGAAAAGACGAGCTCTCCCTTCTTGAGTCCATCGGATTTCCCCGGAAACCAATCTCGAGAATCCTTTATGGTGAGGCCCTTCCGGCCGCGGGAATCGGAGCCCTGGCAGGCATAGTGATGGCGATTCTTTACGCCGGAGTGGTAATCTTCTTACTTGGTAACGTCTGGAGCGGAGCGACGCACACTGACGGATTCGTCCTCCACCCTCGAGGGATGGCCATCGTGACCGGTACTGTCGCCGGTCTTGTCCTCGCGTTGGGAGTGATCTGGCTTGCTGTACGGAAGTCATTGAATCCTAGGGAAAAACGCTCAACGAAAAGACAAGGGAAAGGAACCAAGGCAGCGGCGATAGCCTGCACAGCTGCCCTAGTGGCTTCAATCATCTTCGGCCTTATGACTGACTTCAAGGTCATCATATTCATACTGACAGGCTGCCTCAGTCTCGCTGCCGGGCTCCTATGGACCAGTTTTCTCCTTAGCTGCGGCGATCCTTCAGGCAAGGACCGTCCTGCCTTCATCAAACAGTCGCTGAGGCGATCCCGGGGCGATGCTTTGACTGGGATGACTGCATTGGCGCTCGGAGTGTTCATCACCTTCTCCGTAGGCCTGAACCGCCAGGATTTCTCCGACAAGAGAGCCTTGGAGGGAAGCACGGGAGGATTCGACCTGTGGTGCGACCTCACAATCCCTCTCCAGCATGACATCTCATGTCCTGAAGGAAGGGAAGCTGCCGGACTTGGCGACCTCCCGGAGAACACCTTCGTGATGCAATGCCCCGTCGTCAGCGGAGACGACGCCAGCTGCCTTAACCTTGGAAAGGTCTCGACCCCTGGACTTATCGGCTTCAGGGAAAGCGACTTCCTGAACTCGACATTCAAGATCAAGAATAACATTTTCTCCCTGGGAGACGACAGGTCCGTCATTAGAAGGATGACAGAGGGCGACGCCGTTTACGGCCTCGTAGACGAGACCGTCCTGACCTGGGGGCTGGCCACCTCCTTGGGAGACACTCTGAAATATTCCGGACCGGGCGGCAAAGAGATCGATGTGATTATCGCCGGAACTCTCCCCAACACGGTTTTCCAAGGGAGTGTACTCGTGCCGGAAAACATACTTAGAGCGAATTGGGAGAAGAGAGGGAGCAATGTGTTGCTTGTAAGATCAGAGATCCAAGACGCCGCCACAATCCTTGAGACTGCCCTGAATGAATATGGGATAAGGGCTGTTCCCTGCACCGGAAGGCTGAGGATATTCAATTCCGTGACAGACACTTACCTCACCATATTCCTTATTCTCGGGGCTATTGGGCTGATCCTCGGGGTCGCCAGTCTCACAATCGGGGTCAGGAAACGCCTGGCCGGAAAGAAGAAAGAGATCCTGCTTGAGAGGTCGCTGGGATTCAGTGACAGGACAATCTACCGGAACCTCGAGTCCGAGAACCTACCCCTCCCGGTAGCGGCAGTGCTGCTGGGCTTCCTCTCGGCTGTCCTGAGCGTCATCACCTCATTCGGGACAATCTCCCCAGCCACATGGCTCGTCTGCATATTGACTACTGCAATCTGTCTCTTTGTTATCTTCTTCCAAATCAGGAGAATGGCTAGGGATATTGTCAAGGAAACCGTTGAGTATGAAGATATTGATTATTAGTCCGAGTGCTGGAGACTCCTACTACTGCGGCAACTGTTTCAGGGATTCACTGATGGCTCAGGCACTCATCAAGGCCGGGCACGATGTCACGGTGTTGCCGCTGTACCTTCCGATGAGCCTGGCCTCTGAGGATGTCCCGATCTTCTTCCCAGCTGTCTCATATTACATCGAGCAGGCCATGTTCAAGAAAGGGAATATGCCTGCGTGGATAAGAGGGCTCTCCTCTTCAAAACTGCTCATGGGACTTGCCGCATCGATGTCTGGGACGACTTCGGCCGAGGGTATGGAAGGAATGACGATGTCTATGATAACAGGGACTGACGGGGCTTTCAAGAAGAATCTAGCCGAGATGGTCGCCTGGATCATGAAAGACGGGATTCCGGACATCGTCCACCTCTCATCCACCCTGCTCATAGGAATCGTAGCATCGCTGACAGAGGCGCTTGGGGTCAAGGTGGTCTGCTCCCTGCAAGACGAGGAAATCTGGATTGACAGCCTCAAAGGAGAATGGGCCTCGGCGGCATGGAAGGCGATAAGGGACAGTTCCCCTTCTGTGGACGCTTTCGTGACCACCAGCGAGTACTACTCAGCCATCGCTTCCCGGAAGATGCCGGGGGTTTCACCAACAGTCATTTATCCGGGCATAGATATTGATAAGTATTTCTCGGCCCCGCTCCCGGAATATCCCACAATCGGGTTCTTCTACAGGATGAACGGGCTGGACGGACTTGACATCATGGCTGAAGCCTTCGCCATCCTCAAACGACAAGGGGACATCCCCAACCTCAAGTTGCGGATCGGAGGCGGAAGGACCGGCTCCGACAGGAAGGACTTCTCCAAGGCCTTGAAGATTCTGAGGCCTTTCATGGATGATGTGACCATCGAGGAGGAGTATTCCCCACTCGCCCATCATCTCTTCTACCGCGATGTTACCGTCGTGAGTGTGCCGCTCCGTTTTGACGAGGGTATAGGACTGTACGTCTGCGAAGCCTTCGCCGCCGGCAGACCTGTCGTGGAGCCGGACAGGGGGTCCTACCCTGAGATAGTCTCCCGAGGTGGGCTTCTCTACAAGGGCAAGGAGGCGGACAAATTGGCCCAGGCGCTTTGGAAACTACTCTCCGACAAGGAGTTGTACGATGAGAAAAGAGAGTCTGCAATAAGACTCGCCAGGGAAAGGTACTCCTCCGAGGCATGCGCCCGTAACCTCGAGGAGCTTTATAGGATAGTTATTGGAATATGATATTACAAACCAATATTCAAAAGTTATGAAACGAACTACCACAATCCTCGCCGCGATGATCGTAGCGATCATCCCGATGAAGGCCCAGCTTTTCGCTCCGGACGGTTTCCGGGGTCCCTTGCGTGACGGGCACTTCCCCGAGACAGGACTGCTCAAGCAGTGGCCCGAAGTAGGCCCCCAGAAGGTCTGGGTGTGCCTTGAGGTCGGCAAAGGCTATTCCAGCGCGACTGTTGTTGGAGACCGCGTCTACACGACCGGACTGACCGAAGACGAGAAACAGGAGGCCTTCGTTGCCCTTGAACTTGGTACAGGCAAGCTCCTCTACAAGATTCCCTACGGCAATCCTTGGAAAGACTCCTATCCCGAGAGCCGCACCACCCCGACCATCCACAACGGCAAGGCGTTCGTGATCAGCGGCGCCGGTGACGTGGTCTGCCTCGATTGCGCTGACGGCCACATAGTCTGGAAGGTGGACGGGACAGCGACCTACAAGTCCACAACCGGGAATTGGGGTACCGCGGAGTGCCCGCTTGTCTATGACGGCAAGGTGATCTACACTCCAGGTGGTGACATCACCACCATCGTCGCCCTCGATGAGAACACTGGCAAGGAAGTCTGGAGATCCCCCAGCCTCAAGGACAAGAGAGCATATGTGACCCCTATCATGATAGAGTGGAAAGGAAAGCGCCAGATCGTCTGCTCGACAATCAAGAATGTCTTCGGAGCCGATCCGAACACCGGCGAGATCATGTGGACCTTCAACGGATGGGGAGGCACCGGAAGATGGGACAACATACCACCGAACAGCTGCTTGTTCAAGGACGGAAAGCTCTTTTTCTCACAGGGTTACGACATAGGCGGCTATATGCTCCAGCTCGCTGACGACCTCAGGAGCGTCACCCAGGTCTGGAAGACCGACGAACTTGACACCCACCATGGAGGCTATGTACTTGTGGACGGCGTAATCTATGGTTCCAACTGGAAGAATAACACCTCCGGGAACTGGTGCGCCATCGACTGGAACACCGGAAAGACCCTCTACAGCGAGGCTTGGGAAGGCGGCAAGGGCAAGGGTTCGATAGTCTATGCCGACGGCCTTCTCTACTGTTACGACGAGCGCCGCGGCACGATAGGGATCGTGGTCCCTGACGGAAAGACCTTCAAGACCGTCAGCGAGGTCAGGGTTGACAAGGGATCGGGTCCTTTCTGGCCGCATCTTACAATCCGTGACGGGATAATGTACGCCCGGCACGGAGAGGCTCTGATAGCTTACAAGATCAAATAGGCTATTCGATCGTTTGACAGGGCGTCCGATACGGGCGCCCTTTTTTTATAAGAAGAGGCCGAAAGGAATGAGCGCAAGCGAAGTGCGCTAAAAAAGGGAAAAGTGGGACAGAAAAACAAATAGCCCGCTGAAATTCAGTGGGCTACTGTGGTGCTGGGAAGAATCGAACTGCCGACACATGGATTTTCAGTCCATTGCTCTACCATCTGAGCTACAGCACCGTGGTGTTTTGGGAATGCAAAGATAGGCAAAAAACATTTCGATACAAATTTTTTTTGGTAAATTCGCTTTATGGAAAATAAAACGCCCGAAACCCAGAAAAGTCTGCGATACTGGCAGTGGCGGACAATAATCGTCACAATGATAGGCTACGCTATCTTCTATCTTGTCCGCAAGAATTTCTCATTCGCCATGCCAGGACTGGCAGCCGAGTTCAGCATAACGAAGACCCAGTTGGGACTATTCCTTACCTTGCACGGTGTAATCTACGGACTGTCCCGATATGTAGTAGGAATCATTACAGACCGCAACAGCGCCCATAAAATCATGAGTCTGGGCCTGATGCTCTGCGCCATAGTCAACATCCTTTTCGGGACTTCCGATTTCTTCACAAGGTTGATCATGGGCATCTCAGCCACGGCAGGAGACGGGGCTGCCATTGCATCTGTCCTGGTGTACATCATGGGCATGCTATGGCTGGTCAATGGATTCCTTCAGGGAATGGGCGTCCCCCCATGCACCAAGACATTGACACAGTGGATCCCTCCAAGTGAACTTGCCACGAAGATGAGCATCTGGAACATGTCTCATTCCATCGGAGCCGGTCTGACTATCGCCTTGTGCGGCTGGGTCGTCATGCCTCATCTGGGTGTTGACCTGAGCGGGAATGCTGCTGCAGTTTCAGCAATAGCAACCAATCTGGGTCTGGAAACGACAGATCCGAAGGTCATTCAGTTCGCCGCCCATTACGGCGCTTGGCGCTGGTGCTTCCTGATCCCTGCATTTGTAGCATTCATAGGTGCTATCTGGCTTTTCTTCAACATGAAGGATTCCCCTTCCGATGTGGGACTGCCTGAGGTGGTCGGCAAGAGAAAGGCAATCGTCACCACTCCTGAAGAGTCTGCTGAACATGCTGCATTCGTCAAGAAACATGTTTATGGGAACCGTGTGATATGGACACTGGCCGTAGCCAATTTCTTTGTCTATGTCGTCAGGTTCGCCTGCCTTGACTGGGGACCTACCATCCTGACAGAGAACAAGGATCTTTCCATGGCTTCCGCTACGACTGTGATGCTTTTCTTCGAGCTCGTCGGCGGTAATCTGGGCATGCTGTTCTGGGGATGGGCTACTGACCATATATTCCACAACAAAGCTCATCATACCAGCCTGGTATGCATGATAGGTGTCGTACTGTGCGTTTTCATCTTCTGGAAGCTTCCGGCCGGGACATCGTGGCTGGGGCTGCTTGCGCCGTTCATGCTTATCGGATTCTTTATCTATGGTCCCCAGGCCCTCCTCGGCATTTGTGCGGCACAGCATGCAACTAACCGGGCATCTGCTACAGCCAACGGGATTCTGGGAATATTTGGATATGCAAGTACCGTAATCTCAGGTGTCGGTTTCGGTTATGTGGCGGATCATTACGGATGGAACGGAACCTATCTGACAGTTGTCATCGCGGCATGTATCACCATCGCTATCCTGGCAACCATCTGGAGCGCCAGAGCTACAGGCTATAAGGAAGAACTGTCTTCTTAAATTCGCTTTGATGACCGGACTGAACTACATACAGGTACTTCTCCCACTCCGATTGAAGTGGGAGCCGATATATTCCTGCACTGCGGAAGACAGAGACAGGATCGTCTATGGTACCAGGGTAAAAGTGGCGTTCGGTGGAAAGGAATATGTCGGGGTGGTTACCTCGGCAGATGCTAAAGAGGAAGCGGCGACATTGGGAGCCGATAAGATAAAACCCATATCAGGCATCGTCGAAGGACTGGAAAACATCACTCCGGAAGAACTGTTGTTGTGGAGGCAGATCTCGTCTTATTACCTCTGCACGTCCGGAGAGGTTTACAAAGCAGCGTATCCGGCCGGGAAGGTGGATGAAGAAGAGGTGAAGGCGAGGGTTAAGGAAAGACTTTCCCTCAGGCTGGCAAAACTGGATGAAAAGATAGAGAAGGCCAGGAAGGAGGAAACCAGGCAAAGGTACTTGGCCCTTAGACAGGCCCTTCGACAAGCTCAGGGACCGGCTGGGGAAGGCGTGCAGGGACCGGTTGGTGAGCCTGTTGAACCACCGGAACTGTCCGAAGCCCAGAAGGAAGCATATTCAAGGATTAAGGACATATTCAAAGAAGGCAAACCTGCCCTCCTTCGGGGGGTCACCGGTTCAGGAAAGACGGAAATCTACCTAAAGCTTGCAAGGGAGGCCATCGACAAAGGCAGGAACGTTCTTTTCATGGTACCTGAGATTGCCCTTAGCAGGCAGCTTGAGGAAAGGATCAGGGCTTTTTTCCCTGGGGAATTGAAGGTAGTCCACTCTGCCGAGACCGCTTCCAACCGTGCCGAAGCCGCTTCGTTCATAAGGGATCGTAAATATCTTGTCCTGGGCACACGCAGTGCCATATTCCTGCCCCACAGGTCCCTTGGTCTCGTGATTGTGGACGAGGAACATGACCAGTCATATAAGCAAGACAATCCCGCTCCACGATATAATGGACGGGAAGCAGCCATAATGTTGGCTCGGATCTTCAATGCTGATATTGTGCTCGGGTCTGCCACTCCGTCTCTCGAGTCGGTCTACAATTGCTCTGTCGGAAGATTCGGCCTTGCCGGCCTTGACAAACGATACTATGATTCCGAGGATTCTGAAGTAGAGATAATCGACACGATTGCCGAACGACGGAAAAACGGAATGGTCGGAAGTTTTTCCCGAAAACTGATCGAAAGGATCAAAGAAACACTTGGCAGGGGCGGTCAGGTGGCGATATTAAGGGAAAGGAGGTCTTATTCCCCCCTGCTTCAGTGCGAGGAATGCGGGGACATTCCAAAATGCCCATCATGCAATGCCGCCCTGAGCTTCCACAAGAGGGAAGATGGAACCGGCAAGATGGTCTGCCATTACTGCGGAAGGGTTATGGATTATTCTGGTACCTGCAACAAATGCGGAGGGAACCTCAAGCCGCTAGGTGCATGTACACAGAAGATAGAAGAGGAGACAAAGACTCTGTTCCCGGATGCCAGGATAGCCCGCCTCGATAGCGACAGTGCCAGGAAGCGCAAGCAGGAAACCGAGGTAATCCGGGATTTTTCGGAAGGTAGGATTGACATCCTGATAGGAACGAGGATGGTGGCCAAGGGATTTGATTTCAGCGGCCTTTCACTGGTGGCTGTGATGCAGGCGGACTCCCTGCTCGGACAGCAGGATTACAGGGCCGACGAACATGCGCTTCAACTTCTGGAACAGTTCCGAGGAAGATGCGGAAGGCGGAACGAAAAGGGCCTGTTCGTGATCCAGACTTCCCAACCGGACCATCCGGTTTACAAGAGCATCCTCGATAACTCCCTGAGGACATCGTCCCTCCCCTCCATGCTCACAGAGAGAATGCTTTTCAGCTATCCACCATATTCAAGGATAGTCAATGTCCTGGTGAAGGATTACAATCTTTCCAGGGTCGAGCTGATGAGCCGGGAGCTGGCTGCAGCAATGAGAGGTTCAAGGTTCGGAGCCGGTGTAAAGATAATCGGACCGTATTCCCCTGCCGTTGACAAGGTCGCAAGGGAGAACATACGGATAATAAGATTGCTGCTTCCAAAGGACAAGAGCCTTACCGGAAACAAAATAACCCTTACCGAAACGGTGGAGGTTTTTGAGAAGGAAAGGAAATATATCGGCCACATCTCACTGGACGTTGACCCAGTTTGATAACCGACTTTTTTTTCGTAAATTTGTAGGTTTGAATATCATCCAGACATGGGAAAAGTCATAGCCATAGCCAACCAGAAGGGCGGGGTCGGGAAAACCACCACCGCCATCAATCTTGCTGCTTCGCTGGCAGTACTCGAAAAAAAAGTCCTGATCATAGATGCCGATCCGCAGGCGAACACGACCTCCGGACTCAATTTCTCTCCCGACAACGACGAGAAGAGAACCATCTACGAGGTTATGATCGGCAAGATCGATGTCCGTGACGCCCTGATCCAGACTGAGATACCTGACCTTCAGATGATTCCCTCCCACATCAACCTGGTTGGAGCCGAAATCGAGATGATCGATGAAGAGAATCGCGAGTCATTCCTGAAAAAACGGCTGGCACCAATCCGCGACGACTATGACTACATCATCATCGACTGCTCCCCTTCCCTGGGTCTTATCACCATAAATGCCCTCACCGCTGCCGATTCGGTGATGATCCCGGTCCAGCCGGAGTTCTTCGCCCTGGAAGGCCTTGGTAAACTCCTACAGACGATCAGACTAGTCCAGCATGAGATCAATCCAGGCCTGACCATAGAGGGCTTCGTGGTAACCATGTTTGACGGTAGGACCAAGGTTCATGCCCAGGTTGTAGGAGAACTCAGGGAGCATTTCAAGGATATGGTGTTCAAGACAATTATCCAAAGGAGCATACGCCTTAGCGAGGCGCCTTCACATGGCAAACCTATCATATTGTACGACGTGGTCAGCAACGGCACTTCAAACTACATGAACCTTGCGAAGGAAGTGCTTGACAAGAATGAACAGGAGTAATATGAACAACAAGCAGGAAAGCAGGCTGGGCAAGGGACTCAGCGCCCTTTTGGGAGAGATGTCACTCAACGGCCCTGAAAGGAAGCCGGTCGGATACATCAACAAGGAAATTGCCGGAGCAAAACCGGTTCAGGATTATGGTGACGTACTCCGTATTCCTTCAAACCTCATAGATCCCAACCCCTACCAGCCGAGGATGGCCTTCGACAGTGAATCCCTGGAGGAACTGGCCGAGTCCATCAGGACCTTCGGCCTGATCCAGCCTATCTCTGTGAGGAAGCAGCCTGACGGTCGTTACCAGATCATCAGTGGAGAACGAAGGTTCAGGGCTTGCCGTCTAGCCGGAATGGATGTCATCCCGGCTTACATCCGTACGACAGACAATCAGGGCATGCTGGAAATGGCGATTGTCGAGAATATCCAGAGACAGGACCTCGATCCGATTGAAATCGCCATGAGCTACCAACGCTTGATAGACGAGTGCAACCTGACCCAGGAGAGGATGGCCCAGAGAGTCGGAAAGAAAAGGGCTTCCGTAGCCAACTATCTCAGGCTTCTCAAACTTCCTGCAAAGGTTCAGCATGACCTGAAGGCTGGATTGCTCAGCACCGGTCATGCAAAGGTAATACTTGGAATAGATGATCCACACATACAGGAACTCCTCTGCGACCTGACCATAAAAGACGGTCTTTCGGTACGTCAGCTCGAAGACAAGGTCCGAAACCTAGGAAAGGAAGGAAGTGCCTCTCAGACAGTCAGGCAGCAGGACCTTCCGGACGACTACTACCGGATCCTCGAACACATCGGCAAGTTTTTTGATAACAGTATCAGCCTGAAACGCTCTCCTTCCGGTAAAGGTACGATGACCATTAGGTTCAATTCAGACGAGGAAGTGAGCAACTTCCTCAAGGCTCTTGAGGATTCGAACATCTAGACATCGTAATGAAGGAACTGGTCCTGAGGATATTGTTGGTCTTTGCCTGCGCCGCCGTTTTTTCCCTGACTGCCCGTGCGCAGTTCAAGGAAGAAGCGTTCAGCCAGAGCTACAACGATCCTGCGGACACCCTGGCTTCCAGGGATTCTGTGGACCAGATGTGGTCATTCAAGGAATTCTTCCATGGCGTTGCCCATCATGACAGTACCCTCAAGATAGGATCCATGTTCGCAGGATCGACGGTATTCATCGGAGCCAGCCAGTTCTATAACAAACAGTACTGGAAGATTCCGATCATCTACGGAGGAATGGGAGCAGCCATAGGTATGGGTTTCAAATACAACCACCAGTACAGAGTCTCCAAGAAAGCCTATGATGCTGCTGTCGAAGTGGATCCGGAGACAACTCTCACGATAGACAAGGACTCCAAACGCATGGCCACCTACCTGTTTGCAGGAGCCGGGTTGGTTTATTGGGGTGGACTTATGGACGGAGTCGTAAACTACAAGCACGACATAAAGAACCAGGCTGGAAAGGCTACTATCTATTCCATCCTCCTTCCTGGCCTCGGGCAGGCCTATAACGGAGAATTCTGGAAGATTCCTATCTACTGGGGAGCCATGATCGGTTCCTACCATTACTGGTCAGTAAACAACACCAATTATAAGCGTTACAAGAGGATACACAACGAGGCCACTGCAGAGGACAGCACTTATGAAGGTCTCATCCCAGCTGAAAGGGCCCTTTACTACAGGAATGCCTTCAGACGGTTCAGGGACTATTCCCTGGTAGCCTTGGTCGGCAGCTATTTCCTTCAGGTTATAGACGCCAACGTCTTCTCCTATATGCAAGACTTCGAAGTCAACGACAACCTGGCCATGAAGGTCGGGCCTACAGTAATCCCACAATATGGTGAACTAGCCATGTCTCCTTCGCGACCTCGCGGCCAAGGAATGCTGGGCAGCAGTGCCCTCGGTCTCAAGGTGGGACTGACCTTTTAAACTATTGGATAGATACTGATGAACAGAAAAACACTGATAATTCTCTCCCTGGCTGCAACTATGCTCCTCCTATTCCCTACAGGAGCAAAGGCTCAGGTGTTCAAGAACAGGACGAAAAAGGAGAACGACAGCCTGCGGGTACAGATAGACTCGCTGAATAAGATCATCGAGGAACTCCGCCAGGATATCCTGTTGAAGGACAGCGTCGCCAACGAGATGCTGGATATTTACGAGGAGAATGAAGACAAGGGTGCAGCAGGACTCAATCCTGAGGATTACAGTCCTGAAATCACTGACAGCCTACTGAACATCTGGTACCTTCACCGCCAGGTCAATGAGGATAACAGCAATGAAATGTACGATATGGACTCGGTGCATTTCACATCGAATGTCTCGGATGCGGTGATGAAAGAAAGGCTGGAGAACATGAATTCATTCATAACCCTCCCCTACGACGAGAAGGTACGCAACTTCATGGTACTCTATTCCGAGAAGATGCCTTCCAAGATGAGCAACATACTCGGACTCTGCCAATACTACATGCCTATTTTCGAAGAGACCTTCAGCCAGTACAATCTCCCGGATGAATTGAAATATGTAGCGATCATCGAATCTGCCCTTAACCCCACCGCCGTCTCCAGGGCCGGGGCCAAAGGAATGTGGCAGTTCATGACAAAGACTGCCAAGAGTTACGGTTTGGAAATCAATTCCTTTGTGGACGAAAGGCTGGATCCTTTCAAGTCATCCGATGCTGCTGCCAGATACCTGGAAGATTCCTACAACCTGTTCGGCGACTGGAACCTGGCAATCTCTTCATACAACTGTGGCCCCGGCAACGTCAACAAGGCGATCCGCAGGAGCGGCAAGAGGGATTTCTGGTCGGTCTATGAATATCTTCCCAGGGAGACCAGGGGATATGTTCCTGCCTTCGTTGGAGCAATGTATGCTATCCACTACAGCAAGGAATATGGAATCGTACCCAACAATGTGCAGTTGCCGGTCCAGGTTGACACTTTCATGATCAGGAAGAACCTTCACCTTCAGCAGGTCAGCGAGCTGGTAGGAATTCCACTTGACGAACTCAAGGGACTCAATCCCCAGTACATCAAGGACATCATTCCAGGCAATACCAAGCCTTATGTGCTTCGGATCCCCTACAACTACACTAGCGCCTTCCTTGCCAACGAAGACTCACTATACACCTACCGCGCCGAAGAATTCCTCAACCCCCAGACGCTGGTGAGTTCAAAGCCGAGCACTTCGGAAAGCAGTTCTGCCGGAAGCCGGATCTCCTACAAGGTCCGAAGTGGAGATTCCCTCGGTAAAATCGCGTCCAGGCATCATGTTACCGTGGCCCAGCTCAAGAGTTGGAACCATTTGAGGAGCAATACGATACGAGTGGGACAGAGGCTTTATATCTACAAGGGTGGCAGTCCTACAGTGTCCTCTTCAACATCACAGCCCAAGACTCCCGCCCCTGCTGCTTCAACCCCTTCCGGAGGAACCACCTACAAAGTCAAGAAGGGAGATACCCTTTACAAGATTTCCAAGCAGTTTGGAGTCTCAGCCTCCGCCATTATGAAGTACAACGGAATCGGAGAGAGCATCAGGGAAGGCCAGGTCATAAAGATTCCTTCAAAATAATCAGAACGAAGCCGAAGCCTGGAACCTTGCCTGAATTATCGAAGGTTTAGGTTCTTTCATCAACGGATAAGTAACAGAAGAGACCCTGAGATTCAGTTTCAGGGTTTTTCTTTTCTTCTCCCCAAAACGGAACCGGTACCCTCCTGTAGCCGAAAGGCTGAGACCTCTGCCGTAATATGCAGGGACTGTGAAACTTCCAGGAACATCCCTTTCATAGGAATAGATCCTGTCGTCCCAATTATCTATCAGAAACACCGTCCCGCGGACATATGTGGAAAAGGTCTCAGTCTTCCTCCCCATTTCCAAGTAAGCAAGGCCCGAGGATGAACGGCACAACAATCCTTCGACCCTGCACCGAACTTTCCATGCATTACCTTCCGACTCTCCATACCTTACGGAGATACCTGAACTTGACCAGTCAAAATCCATTCTCGCTCCTGTCTTGAACTTTAGTAACTCTTCATAAGGTCTGTACCGTTCAGTGAATCGGAATGAAAGTACGACTGTCTTGCTAATCTGAAGGGGCAGAATCGCAAGGACCTTGCACTGTCTCACTTCCCTGCCGGAATCTTTCCGGGCGAAGTCTCCTGTCAGCTGTAAACCATGCCGTTCCAATCCAAAAGCGACTCCCATCTCGTCGGAAGTCCTGGTCCAACTCCTGACTCCTCCAGAGTATTCCAACTTAAATGAGGAAGGATAGTACCTGGAGACACAACTGAGTTTCCAATCGTCTCCCAAGGGCATAACCGATCCTGCCACTGCTGCAACCTTGCCCGAAGCAAAGTCGAAGGCCGCCTCTCCGAAAGAGTCAAATCCTTTATGGTTAAACCTGAAATCAGCTGAAACGGCCCCTCCTCCCCCTTTCCCGAAAGTTGTGACTGAAACCTGGCCGTTCCTTCCGAAATAGCCCACGTTCACCCCACCAAGAAAGGACACTTGGCATTCCCTTCCATCACAACGGTCCCTCAGTCCTGGAAATGAAGCGAATGAGGTCAGGACGTATCTGCCAAGCTGGTAATCTGCAGCGATTCCCCGATGTGCCCCGGTTCCGGACCATGAGAATGATGGAGAAAGACCTGTCGGCCTCCTATAGAATGATGACGATGAGGAGAATCCTGTGAGAGACAGTCCGCTCCACATAGTCAGACCCTGCCCGAATCTCAAATTATAATCCCCAGCAACCGCTTTCCAGGATCTTCTTCTGCCATAGAAAACCATTCCGGCCGACCATGAGGAAGGAGTCCTCCCAGCGGCCATCAATTCAGCTCTCCCGCCGTATGTCAACTTGTACTTGAATCCATAGTTCAAGCCGTCTGCTTTTATCGTCACCCTGGCCAGGGCGTCATTCCTGACAGAACGGGAGCTGTCCGGAATCTCTCCTGGCCTGCCCTTACCCTCCAGGGACAGAAAAGGCTTCAGCGCGGCGACATATTCAGGATTGAATCCTTCTATCATCGACAACTCAGAAAAAGACAGTATGTCCCCGTTATGTGACCGGTAATCCTCAAGGCTGGCCACCTGGTAACGGCTCATCAGCCCGCTTGACAGTAATTTGGAACTTGTGTCAAAGTTGATCCTTAGGGGATGTGAAAGAAAGTGGACGAAATGCTCCACTTCCTGCTCGTCGAGTTCCTCCTCCGAAGAAGCACCTACCAGAGCCATAACCGCTCTCATCTGACTGTCTGATTGGGCTGCAACGGTAACCGCTAAGCAGACCGACGGAAGGATATTTATGATAAGGAAATGGATAATTCTAATGAAGTTTTTCATACAATCCAGGTTTTGGTCATGAACAAATTTAGGAGACCGGTAATTAATAACAAGGATTGTTAATAAAACACCAGGGGATTATTTCTGTTTTTTTAAGGAATGTAGTATTTTTGTTATCGCAAAATCTGCAAGCAATGAGCAACATCAGACTCCACGACAAATCCTTCCGCCCTTTCATCGACTACGAAAAGATCGAAGAAGCCATTGACCAGGTAGCGGTCAAGATCAACAATGATTTTAAAGGATCGAAGGACGTCCCTGTCCTGCTGTGCGTCCTAAACGGTTCCATCCTGTTCACTGCTGAGCTTATGAAACGTCTCACTTTCAACTGTGAGATAGTTTGCATAAAACTCTCCTCCTACGTCGGAATGCAGTCCACCGGAGAGGTCAGGGACATAATCGGAATGACAGGCAGCGTGAAAGACAAGAGGGTCATCATTGTTGAAGACATCATCGACTCAGGAAGGACAATCGCCAACCTGGTCAAAATGATGAAGGCCAACGGGGCCACCGAGACCAGGATCTGCACCATGCTCTTCAAGCCTGGATGCTACAAACTTGACCAGAGAATTGACTATGTCGGAATGAACATTCCCGATGATTTCATTGTCGGCTTCGGCCTGGACTATGACGGGCTTGGAAGAAACTTCAAGGATATTTATGTTTTAGACAATAATATGAAATACTACATTCTATTCGGCCCTCCGGGTGCGGGCAAAGGCACCCAAGCCGCTTCCATGGCGGAAAGGTTCAACCTGTGCCACATCTCCACCGGAGACCTTCTTCGCGGTGAGATGGCCAAGGGAAGCGAACTTGGGCTCAAGGCCAAGGCCTTGATCGAAGGCGGTAACCTTGTGCCCGACGAGATAGTCGAAGGCATGATCGAGAACAAGTTCAACACAGTGGAAGGTGTTTCCGGCTTCCTCCTCGATGGATTCCCCCGTACTATCGCTCAAGCCGAAGCCCTCGACAGGATGCTCGCGAAAAAAGATAAGAAAGTCAGTGGAGTAGTGTCCCTGATGATCCCGGATGAGATGATCAAGGAGAGGATCCGTCACCGTGCCGCCATAGAAGGCCGTGCCGATGATGCTTCTGACGAGACCATTACGAACAGGATCAAGACCTACCACGAAAAGACGGAGCCTCTCGTGGAGTTCTACAAAAAGACCGGAGCTTACAACGAGATCGATGGCATAGGAACTATCGAAGAAGTACGTGACCGCATTTCTGCATTGATGGAAAAGATCTAGACCTATGCTCATCGCCCTGAAACTCCTTGGCTCTATAGCCCTGCTCATCTACGGAATGAAAGTGATGAGCGAGGCCCTTCAGAAAATGGCGGGACCTCAGTTGCGCCATTTGCTGGGCAAGATGACCACGAACCGGTTTTCCGGAGTAGCCACCGGAGCCCTGGTGACGGTAGCCGTCCAGTCTTCTGCGGCTACCACCGTCATGACGGTGTCCTTTGTCAATGCAGCCCTACTCACCCTTGCCCAGGCAATATCGATCATCATGGGTGCCAACATAGGCACCACGATGTCCGCCTGGATCATGTCTGCTGGTTTTTCATTCAATGTTACAACCCTGGTATGGCCGGCATTCCTGATAGGAATAATCCTGATCCAATTGGGCAAGCACCGTTATATCGGAGACTTCCTTTTCGGTTTGTCATTCCTTCTCTTCGCCCTTGGAATGCTGAGAACCACAGGCATAGAAATGGACCTGGCCAATAAACCGGCAGTGGTCAATTTCTTCTCTTCATTCGATTCCGGAAGTTATTGGACCATCCTCCTGTTCCTCCTCATCGGTTCCATCCTGACATGCATCGCCCAGTCCTCGGCTGCTCTGATGGCTATCACCATGGTACTTTGCACAACCGGCGCGATAACTATCTTCCAGGGTATTGCCCTTGTCATGGGAGAGAACATCGGTACTACCCTCACGGCCAACATAGCCGCCCTTTCTGCCAACACTCAGGCCCGTAGGGCAGCACTTGCCCATCTACTGTTCAATGTCTTCGGCGTAATCTGGGTGCTTCTCGTCTTTTTCCCATTCGTAAGGATGGTTTGTTCCATTGTAGGCCTGGATCCCACGGCGTCATCACAGAGCTCAGCGAAACTCTCCTTTGCCCTGGCCATGTTCCACACCGCCTTCAACGTAATCAACACCGCCTTGTTGATCGGATTCATCCCTCAAATCGAGAAGATAGTGTGCGGTTTGATCAAGCCCAAGAAAACAGAAGAAGATGAGGAGTCACGTCTCATGTACATCAGCGCCGGTCTGATGAAGACCCCTGAAATCTCCATACTCCAGGCACAGAAGGAAATCTCCCTGTTCAGTGAAAGGATGTGCAGGATGTACGGAATGCTCAAGGACCTGCATGAATCAGGCGAGGATGATAAATTCAAGGAAGTCTTCGACAGGATCGTCAAATACGAGGGCATCAGTGATTCCATGGAGAATGAAATCGGTCACTACCTGAGCCAAGTCGCTGACGCACACCTCTCCGATGAGTCAAAGGACAAGATCCGCTCAATGCTCCGTCAGATCGGAGAACTTGAGAGCATAGGTGACGGCTGCCTGAACATAGCCAAGATCATGAAGAGGGGTCGTGAAAACAAAACCGTCCTTACCAAAGAACAGGAGGAAGGAATAGCCAGCCTGTACTCACTGGTCGGTGATGCAATGTCCAGGATGAATACTATCCTGTCCGGCCGTAAGGATGACTATGACATAGTTATCTCTGATGAAATTGAAGGAAAGATCAATGCCGAACGCGACGTGCTCAAGAATAGCGGAGTACAGGATCTCGCTTCTTATGAAAGTTCTGCCCTGATCATTGACCTCGCCGGCGAGTTTGAGAAGACCGGAGACTACATCATGAATGTAGTAGAAGCCAGATTGGGCGTAGAAAGTAAATTCAAGGCGGCGTGAGATTATTTCTGACAGCCTTTCTGGGAATAGTGTTCACTTCATTCCCTCATGACACGCGAGAATCCATCCAAGAGATGATCGAACGTGGCTTGGAAAGAGCAGAGACGCAGGCTGTCATCCTTGCAAAGAACCTTCAAGACAAAGAGGCCGTCCTCCCACGGACTTGGGAGAACGGGCAGTTGAAGACGACCACATATTCAGGATGGGTATCAGGATTCTTTCCCGGGGTTCTTTGGATGCTGTATGGAGAGACCGGCCGTCAGGATTTCCGTGATTTCGCAGAAGAGTTTACCGCCAGGGTCGAACCTGCCAGGAAACTGACCAATACCCACGACCTGGGGTTCATGCTCATGTCCAGTTTCGGACAAGGCTACAGACTGACCGGCAATCCCCATTACCTTGAAGTTATCCATGAAGGAACCGACAGCCTTCTCACAAGGTGGAACCCGTCCCTGGGCGTAATGATGTCTTGGAACCCGAATGGGAAATGGAAGTACCCTGTCATCATAGACAACATGATGAATCTGGAGATGCTCTGCTTCTGCAGCCGTACTTTCGGAGACATTCGCTATGAAGACATCGCCATAACCCATTCTAAAACAACCATAAAGAATCATTTCCGTGAAGACGCCTCTACCTGGCATGTCGTTTCTTATGATCCTGAGATCGGAGGAGTCCAGGTCAAGAACACTTCCCAGGGGTATTCAGATGACAGCGCATGGGCCCGTGGACAGTCCTGGGGACTGTACGGTTACACCATGATGTACCGTGAGACTCATGACAAGGCATTCCTGGAACAGGCAATAAAAATAGCCCGTTTCCTCAGGGACCATCCTAACCTCCCCTCGGACAAAGTACCTTGTTGGGACTATGATGCACCCGGAGCGCCAAACACCCAAAGGGATGCATCTTCAGCCGCAATAATGGCTTCTGCCCTGATTGAACTCAGCCAATTGGATCCAGACGCTGAAGCAGCCGGATGGCTCGATCTTGCAATAATGCAGTTACGCACACTCACTTCCAGTGAGTATCTGGCCGAACCAGGAGAACAAGGTGGGTTTATACTGAAGCACAGCGTCGGAAGCCTTCCTGGTAAGTCTGAAGTCGATGTGCCTCTCTCCTATGCTGATTATTACTACATCGAAGCGCTCCTGCGTCTGAAAAAACTTGTCGGGAGCGACCACACCATCTGATTCCAAATTATAACTATATTTGCAGGTGTTATGCCCGACTCCAACTTCATCGACTATGTAAAGATCTATTGCGCATCCGGACACGGAGGCGCCGGATCCATGCATCTACACAGGGCCAAATACGTTCCCAAAGGCGGTCCTGATGGAGGTGACGGCGGTCGTGGAGGGCATATCATCCTTCGTGCAAACCCGCAGTTCTGGACCCTTATCCACTTGAAATACCGCAAGCATGTGAAGGCGGAGAACGGCGGACACGGAGAAGGTGGTCTGCGTACAGGAAAGAACGGTGAAGATATTATCCTGGACGTTCCTGTAGGGACGGTTGCAAAGGATGCCGAGACTGAAGAAGTCCTGTTCGAGATGATGGAACCGGGAGAAACCCGGATTCTCTGCAAGGGCGGACGCGGCGGCCTTGGTAACAACAATTTCAAGTCTGCAACCAACCAGACTCCAAGGTACTCCCAACCCGGCGAAGAAGGAGAGGAAGGCTGGTTCATCCTGGAACTCAAGCTTCTGGCCGATGTCGGACTGGTCGGCTTCCCCAATGCCGGCAAGTCCACCCTCCTGGCTGCTATCACGGCTGCCAAACCCAAGATTGCCAACTACGCATTCACTACACTGGAGCCCAACCTCGGGATAGTCAAGTACTATAACGACCAGTCCTTCGTGATGGCCGACATTCCCGGAATCATAGAAGGTGCCCATGAGGGCAAGGGAATAGGAATAAGGTTCCTCCGTCACATCGAGAGGAACTCAGTCCTCCTGTTCATGGTCTCCGCTGAGGAGGACGACATAACGGCCGGGTACAAGACTCTCCTCAACGAATTGGAAGAGTACAATCCAGAACTCCTGGACAAGGAACGTATCCTGGCTGTGACCAAGTGCGACATGATCGACAAGGAGATTGAGTCCCAGATAGAACCTACCCTGCCCAAGGGAGTCCCACATGTCTTCATCTCCTCTGTTTCCGGTGAAGGGCTCAAGGAACTCAAGGACATGCTATGGTCAGCTCTTCAGTCATAGAGTCCCTAAATGGCATCGACCAGGATCTGACCCTGCTGATAAACAGTTGGAGCACTCCACTTACCGATTCATTCTGGGTAATGATGTCGGACATGGCTTTCTGGATCCCTGCCTACGTCATCTGCGCCTATTTCCTCTTTGAAAGGCTTGGCTGGAAAAAGGCCCTCATAGTGCTGGCTTCGGCCGCCATTGCCTTCGCCCTTTGCGACCAGATCTCTAACATAGTCAAACACTTGGTTCAGAGGCTTCGTCCCAGCTATTCGTTCAGGATGTTGAACGATGGCCTGAACGTGCTTGAAAAACGGGGCGGCTTCTTCGGGTTTTTCTCCGCACATGCTGCAAATGCCTTTGCATTCGCAGTCTGCCTGATAAAGGGCTTCCGGAATGATCATTCCCGCTCCTTCAGAGCTTTCACCATAGGTGCCCTTACATGGGCTTCCCTAGTTGCTTTAAGCCGCGTATTCGTAGGGAAGCATTATCTTGGAGATGTAATCGTGGGGACCGCCATAGGCATTCCGGTCGGCTGGCTCGTCGGGATAGGGGCGAGATACCTTATTGACAGATTTGAATCTAGAGCTCAGGAAGGGTCTTCTCCATCCGGATCCCCCTCGAACCCTTGACGAGGATAGTGTGACCGCTCACAGGATTCTCTTTCAGCCATGAAGCAAGGGAGTCTGAATCAGGGAACCACCTGACATCACTTGTTTCCCTTGTGGCCAGTGCCTTTCCGAATTCCTCTCCGACCAGGCAGACCAGATTCAGTCCCATAGACACCACCTGGTTCAATACTTTCTGATGTTCTGCCAGTGACTCCCCCCCCAGTTCCCTCATGTCTCCTAAAAGGGCAGCCTTCCTGTCGGCTACCACGAGATCAAGATTGTCAAGGGCGGCGGCCATGCTCGTAGGATTGGCATTGTAGGCATCCTCTATGAGAATATTCCTTTCAGTCCTCTCCATTTGGGAACGGTTATTCTTGGGTACATAACTGCAGACAGCATCGATGGCATCTTCCATGGAGACTCCGAAATGAAGTCCTACCGCTATGGCTGCAACTACATTATTGGCATTGTACGCCCCTACGAGGTGAGTTTCAGCAGCCAGGAGGGTCTCACTGCCAGGGGTTGCCGGTATGGCTACCCTGAGGTAGGGATGGTCCACGTCAGAAGGTAAGACGACCACATCCCAAAGATTGATGCCATAAGGGATGACACCGCCTTCGGCCGGCAAGCGCTCTTCAGCCATGCCGGAAAGGTCCGGGTCATCCTCATTCAGGAATATTTTTCCACCGGTTGCGGCAATATAGTCATAAAGCTGTCCCTTGGCCTTCTTGACCCCTTCGAAACTGCCGAAACCGAGAAGGTGGGCTCTTCCGACGTTGGTGATCAGTCCATAGTCAGGCTCGCAGACTGCCACCAGTTTTCCGATGTCATCAGGATGGCTGGCTCCCATCTCTATGACGGCAAGTTCAGTCTTGTCATTGATTTCCAGAAGGGAAAGAGGGACACCGATGTCGTTGTTGAGATTTCCCTTTGTAGCAGTCACATTGAACTTTGTGGATAAGACCCGGGTAATTAATTCCTTGGTAGTAGTCTTTCCATTCGTGCCGGTAAGTCCGATTACAGTGAGGCGACGGCCGTCAACGAGAGTGTTTTCCCTGTGATGACGGGCAAGGGCCTTCAGGGCCTCCAGAGTGTCAGGGACCGGTATAACATTGGGATTACCGGAAGAAGCCACAGCTGAATCCTCATCCACTACTGCATATCGGGCTCCTAGTTCCAATGCCTTTTCGGCATATTCATTACCATCGAAATTCTCGCCTTTAAGGCCGAAGAACATCTCCCCTCCCTGAATCGTGCGGCTGTCGGTCGTCACGCGGGAGCACTCCCTGAAGAGGGAATACAAATCCTGAATATTCATCATTATCTTTTACTTGCTGCCGGTACTTCCCCAGCCGCCAGCTCCTCTTCCGGTCTCGGAAAGGAACTCTACATCCTCCCATTCCACACGTTCATGACGTGCCACGACCATCTGGGCGATCCGCTCACCGGGAACTATCTCAAAAGGCTCATTGGAAAGGTTTACCAACGAGGTCCTGAGTTCCCCCCTGAAGTCTGCATCAACCGTCCCGGGAGTGTTGATAACGGTTATGCCGTGCTTCGTGGCCAGACCGCTGCGTGGACGGATCTGAGCCTCATATCCCACCGGAAGCTCAATGAATATCCCGGTAGGTACGAGGGCCCTCTCGAGCGGACCGAGGACGATCGGTTCCTCTATGTCCGCTCTGAGGTCCATCCCTGCCGAGGCCTCGGTCGCATAGAATGGATCGGGCCAGCGGCTTTTATTGACTATCTTGACTTTCAACATCTTATTCAGCCTCTTCGACAGTTTCGGGAGCAACGGCCTTCTCCTTGTCAGGAATGATAAGGTTAAGGATGACTCCGACTATGGAGGCAAGACCTATACCGGCCAGTGAGAACTTGCCGAAGCTGACGATTGCGCCACCGATACCGATCGTGAGGATCAGGGAGGCAATGATCAGGTTGCGGGTCTTGTTCATGTCGATCTTGGCCTTTACGAGGTTGTTGATACCGACGGAAGCGATGCTACCGAAGAGGAGCAGCATGATACCGCCAAGGACAGCAGAAGGAATGGTCTGGATAGCTGCCCCAACCTTACCGATCAGCGAAACGATAATTGCCGAGAGGGCTGCAATCCTCATGCAGGCAGGATCCGTAACCTTGGTAAGCGAAACTGCTCCTGTGACTTCTGAATATGTCGTAACGGGCGCTCCACCCAGAAATGCCGCCAACATACATGCTAAACCGTCTCCTGCCATCGTACGATGAAGTCCCGGATCCTTAACGAAGTCCTTACCGGCAATCTCGCTGATAGCATAGACATCACCGACATGTTCGATGATAGGTGCGATGGCCACCGGAGCCATGAAAACTATAGCCTGCCATGAGAAACTCATCTTGGTGAAATGAGGCAGGGCAAACCACTTGGCCTGGGCAACCGGGGCGAAATCCATTCCGCTCCTGAAGAAGATTACTGCGGCGATGTAACCTGCGATAGCTCCAAAGAATACAGGGATGATCTTGACAAGGCCCTTACCCCAGATAGAGCAGGCGATGGCCACGAGGAGGGAGATGATGGCCAGCACCCAGTTCTGGCTTGCCATGTTCACTCCCGTTCCAGCC
>JAGCWD010000058.1 GCA_017962025.1 Bacteroidales bacterium | reverse complement strand
TTTTCCTGAAAAGAAGACGGACCATAAGGCCTATGCGCCTTAACTGGACGAAACGGGTCCTGAAAGAGAAGTACAGACCGGCTCCTACAAGGAGGACAACCAATGCGGGACTCCACACTATCCCGTTGATAGTGGATACAATCTTATCGAACATATTCAAAGATAAGCAATTATATCCTATATAACAAAAACCGCCCCCAGATGCTCTCTGGAGGCGGTTTCCGTGCTCTGTTAGGGACTCGAACCCTAGACCCACTGATTAAGAGTCAGTTGCTCTACCAACTGAGCTAACAAAGCATTTAAAAGAACGTTAAAGAATCTGCTCCTTTGTGAACCGTTCGGGGCTCGAACCCGAGACCCCAACATTAAAAGTGTTGTGCTCTACCAACTGAGCTAACGATTCTTACCAATCGCTTCGGCATGTTTCCGAATCGGGATTGCAAATTTAGGTTGTTCAGCAGAAAAAAACAAATATTTCCCGTTTTTTTTAACTTTTTTTCAAAACTTTAGGAGTAAATCAGCCTTCAACGAGGTCGGCATATTTCAAAATCCTCCATTCACCTGACTCATCTTCCACCAAACCTGTCAGGCTTTCCACCCAATCTCCGCAGTTCATGTAACGGATTCCGTTTTTGAGGAGCTTGTCTTCCGGATGATGGATATGCCCGCAGATAATCCCGTCACACTTCTTGGAATGGGCGAAATTCGCAAGATCAGATTCAAATCCCGAAATGAGGTTGACAGCCTTTTTTACTCCATGCTTGATGGCTTTTGAGAATGAGTATTTCTCCTTTCCGCTCTTCTCCCTTGCCTTGTTCCAGATGTTGTTGAACTTGAGGAGGAAATTATATGCGACATCCCCGAACTTCGAGATCCATCGGAAACCGGAGGTAACGCTATCGAATGCATGACCGTGGATTACAACGTATCTCTTCCCTTCATCCTCGATAATATATTCATTGAGGAAGGAGATATTGAAAAGCTGACATGGAGTGATGTGGTCCAGGAAGTCATCATGGTTGCCGGTCACATACACGACTTCCGTGTCGAAGGCTTCCTTCATCTTCATGATTGCACTGAAAAAGGCTGACTGGCGGACAGTCCACTTGTCATCAATCAACTTCAGCTGCCAACCATCGACTATGTCTCCGGCAAGGATCAGCCTGTCACAGGAGAGCCGTGCCAGGAAACGGGTGACCTCGCTTATCTTGGAGAAAGGGGCACCCATGTGAACATCTGAGATAACAACTGTCTTGAAATGAATCCGTTCCATCCTCATCAACTATCCTGCGGAGCAGAATACTCCTTGATTTTCTGCTCTTCACTTATCGGACAGACAAGGATATCCGGTCCATTGACAGCCACTACGTAATCCTTCAGGCCGGACACCACGACGGTTCCCGTACCTTCGGCATGGACGATGCAACCTTCACAACCGAACAGCCTTATGTCCCTTCCAATAACCTTGTTGTCACCTTCTATTGCCTTGGCAGCTCCCCCGTCAGGGACAGGGTCTTCATCAGGCATCGGGATATTATCCTTTATTGAACTGAAGCTTCCGAGGTCAGACCATCCCAGGTCACTGGCTATGACATAGATTTCATCAGACTTTTCCATGACGGCATAGTCGATCGATATCTTTTCACATTCGGGGAAACACTCCTGAAGCACATCCTCTTCTTTCCATGTGCCGAATGAGGAAGCTATCCTGTCCATCAACGATGCTATCTGGGGGGCATGGGTACGGATCTCTGATATTATCGTCCTGCAATTCCACACGAATATCCCCGCGTTCCAGAAATAATTGCCAGCGGCAAGATATTCCTTGGCGGTTGCATGGTCAGGCTTCTCCTTGAATCCCAGGACCTTTACCACTTCATCCGACTGTTTTTCGCTGGCGCAGATGTAGCCATAGCCGGTCTCGGGCCTGGAAGGTTCTATGCCAACGGTCACAATGTGCCTGCTTCCGTCGGTAAAATTGAGGGCCTTGCGTATCGCGGCGGCGAATTTATGGACATTGATCACCAGCGCATCAGCCGGAGTGACCACTATGTTGGCATCAGGATTGACCGATGCTATCTTCCATGAAGCATAGGCGATACAAGGAGCCGTGTTACGAGGTTCCGGTTCGGCGAGAATATGGTCGGCGGGAATCATGGGGAGCTGCCTGCTGACGATTTCCACATAGTCGGCAGAAGTTACCACCCAGAAGTTCGAAAGGTTGCAAACCGGAAGGAACCTGTCGACGGTCATCTGGATAAGGGTCTTCCCTATTCCAAGGATATCTATGAATTGTTTCGGCATCGCCGGAGTACTGACGGGCCATAGCCTGCTTCCTACTCCGCCAGCCATAATCACTACATGTGTGTCCATAAGCTATAGTTTTCTGTTCGTAAATTTAAGAAAATTGATGGATTTAAACAGAATATTTTGTAAATTGGCAATGCTTTGACATTACACTCTAATCACTTAATAGTTTAAGATCATGAAAAAGTACATCGCTGAATGCATCGGAACATTCGTTCTGACATTCCTCGGCTGCGCCACGGCAATGTTCGTGGGATGCGGTACGCCTGCAGGCCTCTTCGCCACTGCTGCCGCCTTTGGTCTTTCTGTTGTAGCAATGGCTTACACCATCGGAGGCATTTCGGGCTGCCACATCAACCCTGCCATCACCCTTGGTGTTGCCCTATCCGGACGCATGAGCTGGAAGGATGCTTGTGGCTACTGGATCGGTCAGGTCATCGGAGCTATCATCGCCGGTGCCCTTCTGCTCCTCTTCGCCAAAGTGATGACTCCTTCAGCTGCATTCACCGGAGCCAATCCTGCTGGCCTTGGCTGCAATGGTGTCGCCGGAGCCGGTGGTGTCGGAGGTGCTTTCCTTGTTGAGATCGTAGCCACCTTCCTCTTTGTCCTTGTGGTCCTCGGAACCACTGACAGCAAGGTGGGAGCAGGCAACTTCGCAGGTCTTGCGATCGGTCTCAGCCTCATCCTGATCCACCTCGTGTGCATCAATCTGACCGGTACTTCTGTGAACCCCGCCCGTTCCATCGGACCCGCCCTCTTTGCCGGCGGACAGGCTCTCAAGGATCTTTGGGTCTTCATCGTCGCTCCTCTCTGCGGCGGAGCCCTCAGTGCAATCGTGTGGTGCGCCCTCGCTCCTGCAAAGGAAGAGAAGTAAACACTGGTCAAGCCGATAAAGGCCGGCCGTCGTGCCGGCCTTTTTTAAACGACTATAACAAATATCCAAGCAATGGTTAAAAGATTCATCCTGATAGCGGCATCAATTGTACTCCCCGTCTGTTTGATTCTCACTTCATGCCGCCAGGGAGCAGGTAAGAAAGCCGAAGATGTTGCCCAGGAGGCAACTGAAGTTACCGAAGAAGAAGACCTTGATATCAAGTACGCTGCCGAAATGCTGACCAAAGGCACTCAGGCTCCTTCATTCACCTTAAAAGATATCAATGGGAACGACGTATCCCTTGAGGCTTTCAAGGGGAAATATGTAGTCCTGGATTTCTGGGCCAGCTGGTGCCCTGACTGCAGGAAGGATGTACCTGCAATGAAAGCCCTTTGCGAAAAGTACTCATCCGACAAGGTCGCATTTCTCGGTGTATCTTTCGATACGGACAAGGATCAATGGACCGGCTTCGTCAAGGAGAACGGAATGGAGTGGACACATGTAAGTCCCATGATCAAATGGAAGGAGAGCCAGGTTTCGCAGGACTACAAGGTGAACTGGATACCTTCCATGTACCTTATAGATCCTGACGGGAAAATAGTGTTTGGTACAGTGGTACTCGAGAAACTTGAAAAAGCTCTCGCATCCTTGTAGAAACTGTCTTGTCGTTACTTGTTCTCTTCCTCAAGAGTGAAGGAAGAGGATCCGTCGAAACAGTGAAGGCAGAGGTCCTCACGTGGAAGGCCTATGCTCTTTACGAGATCTCCGATCGTATTGAACTTCAAAGAGTCAAGGTCCAGTTGACGGGCAATCTCGGCAACCATTCTGGAGTACTCCGGAGTGGTCGAATCCGTGTACTTGTCAACATTCTTGTCGCTATCTCCTTCAAGTTCCCGGATTATCCTCCTGGTAATGAGTTCCAGTTCCGTTTTACTGGCAGAGAAATTCAGGAAGGGACACCCGAAAACCAGCGGAGGGCAGGCTATTCTCATATGGACCTCCTTGGCTCCGCTTTCATGGATCAGCTTGGCGTTGTCACGAAGCTGGGTGCCGCGGACTATACTGTCGTCGCAGAAAAGGACCTTCCGGCCACGGAGCATGTCTTCGTTGTTTATCAGCTTCATCTTTGCAACAAGGTTCCTCCTGGTCTGGGTGGACGGCATGAAGGAACGGGACCAGGTCGGGGTGTACTTGGCAATCGTCCGCATGTAAGGGACACTACGTCCGGCAGCATATCCCACCGCCATACCTATTCCGCTATCCGGGATTCCACAAGCGCAGTCAACTTCGGCATCATCTTTCTGTGCCATTGCCTTGCCACAAGCGAACCGGGCCTCTTCCACGTTCTTCCCGTCATAATTTGAGGTCGGGAAACCATAATATATCCAGAGGAAAGAACAGACCTGCTTGCGAGGGTTTGGTTTGCGAAGCTGCTCAATTCCGTCGGCGGTCAACTTGATTATCTCGCCGGGACCGACGAATCCGCAAGTCTTGAAGCCAAGGTTGGCAAAAGCAGTGCTCTCGCTGCTCACGGCCATGGCTCCTTCCTTCTTGCCGATGGAAATTGGAGTACGTCCCCAAGTGTCACGTGCCGCGATGATTCCATCCTCCGTCAGGATAAGGATGGAACAAGACCCCTTCACTTCCCGATAGACATTCTCGATGCCTTCCACGAAATCCTTGCCCTTCAGGATCAGCACGCTCACCAGTTCGGTGATGTTTATCTTGCCACTGCTGAATTCAGTGAGGTACATCCCCTCTTCCAACAGTTTATGTGCAATATCCTCAGCATTGTTTATCCTCGCCACGGTGACCATGGCGAAACGTCCCAGATGGGAGTTGACCAACATGGGCTGGGCATCGGTGTCACTTATGGCACCGATGCCAGCCTTGCCTGTAAACTTGCTTAATTCATCTTCGAAACTGTTCCTGAAGTAGTTGTTCTCCAGACTGTGAATACCTCTCAGGAATCCGCGATTCTCATCATAAGTTGCCATGCCGGCGCGGCGTGTTCCCAGATGGCTGTTGTAGTCGGTGCCGTAATAAAGGTCGGCTCCACATTCACCTTTTGAAATAGTTCCGAAGAATGCTCCCATAGATTGAAACTGTCGTCAAGTCGTTTCTGCAAAGTTAGCAAAAAAACTTCGCATTATACGCATGTGTAGCCCCCGTCAACCGGCAAAGCGGCTCCCGTTACATAGCCCGAAGCGGGGGATGAGAGGAACAGGACGGCTGTATCCAATTCTCCTTCATTGCCATAGCGTTCAAGAGGGATGACCCGCTTGGCGTAATCCTGGAAATAGTCGGAATTCAAGGTCTCCACAGTAAGAGGCGTGTAGAAATAACCGGGGCAAATAGTATTGACAGTGATGCCATATTTCCCCCACTCTGCGGCAAGGCCGCGGGTGAGATTGACCACACCTCCCTTTGCGGCATGATATGGGGAGCATGGAGCGATCTTGTTTCCTACCAGGCCATACATCGAGGCGATGTTGATAACACGGCCGTAACGAGCTGGAATCATGGCCTGTTTTGCCACAGCCCTTGCTACGCGGAAAGATCCGAACAGATCTATCTGCATCTCGTTCTCGAACTGTGAGTCTGTTATGTCTTCGGCCGGGGCAACCGCTCCGGTTCCGGCATTGTTGATTACGATATCAATCCTTCCAAAATGGGCCAGTGCCTGGGCTACGGTCTCCTCGACCTGCTCAGTGGAAGTAATGTCACAGCGGATCGGGAAAGCCTCCACACCGAATTCCTCATGAAGTTGGGATGCAACCTCCTCAAGCTTTTCCATCCTACGCGCAATGGGAACTATGTTGCATCCTGCCGCAGCCAAAGCGCGTGCCATCTGAACTCCCAAACCTCCAGAACAACCGGTAACCAGGGCGACCTGCCCTTTAAAATCAAAATAATTCTTCATTATCTAATGATTTAATACGATATTTAAATCAAATATAGTTATAAAAACGATTAAATTTTACTCTTTTGAAATAAAAATATTATATTCGTCTAAATCACAAATCATCTGACATGAAAAAATTCCCCCTCATTCTGGCAATCCTTACCATAGCTGCCAGCCTGCAAGCGCAGGAACTTTCCAATTTCGCCCGTGGTGGCAGGCCGGTCATTTCCCCTGAAATCCAGGGCGACAGCGTTACTTTCCGCCTTAGGGCCGATTATGCTACTGTAGTGAAACTCAGTGGATCATGGATGGCCAATCCTTATGGAGGCACCATTGACATGACCCGTGGCGAGAACAATATCTGGTCAGTCAAGGTTCCCCTTCCCGCACCGGAAATCTACACCTACAATTTCGTAGTTGACGGCGTAGCTGTCAACGATCCCCAGAATGTCCTTGTACAAAGGGATGGTACCCGTTATCTCCCCATGCTATTCGTTCCTGGAGAAAGGTCTGAAAACTATGTTGAGGCAACCAAGCATGGAACCGTAAGCCACCCCTGGTACGACAGCAAGATTCTCGGCTACAGCCGCCGTCTTTCCGTTTACACTCCTTACGGCTACGAGGCCAACCCAAAGAAGAAGTACCCCGTTCTCTACCTCCTTCACGGAGCAGGCGGAGATGAGGAAGCTTGGATCTCTATGGGACGCGCCGCCCAGATCATGGACAACCTCATCGAGAAGGGACTGGCAGAGCCTATGATAGTCGTCATGCCCAACGGAAACCCCGGACAGCAGGCAGCAAGGACCTTGAATATTCCGGAAAAGAACATAAACTGGCGTTCCGAGGAATTCCGCAATGCCTATGTCAACAGCCTCTGCACGGAGATCGTCCAGTTCATCGAGAAGAACTTCAGGGCCATCCCCAAGCCTGAATCAAGGGCTATCGCAGGTCTGTCAATGGGTGGCGGCCATACCATTTCAGCCTCCATACTTTACCCGTCACTTTTCGACTACATCTGTCCCCTCTCGGCTGCCGGCCAGGCCACCCCTGAGCAGATAGCCACTCTCAAGAAAGCCGGAGTAAAACTGTACTTCCTCGCTTGCGGAGACGCCGACTTCCTCTTCGAAGGATCCAAGACCCTTGACAAGACCCTCACAGAACAGGGACTTGATCATACTTTCTTCGTTTCCGATGGAGGTCACACCTGGTCGAACTGGAGGCTGTATCTCAACACCTTCGCCAGGCTTCTCTTCAAATAACCAACTAGAATCATGAATATGAAGAAATTGATGATGGCATGCCTAATTTTGGCATGCCTCAATGTAAATGCCCAGGTCATCATCAAGGAGATGGCGGACCCGCATCCGACTCCCTCGGAAGTTTGGAATAATGTGAGTACAACAGGATTCGGCTGGGGGACCATCGATACCAAGTACAAGATAGACGATGTGCCCTCTCTGGCAAAAAGCCAGGCCCTCTACGGATGGAGGGGCGAAAGGGTACATGCCCAGGCAGTCCTCGTGGCTCCTGAAGCTGTTACCTCCTTCAAATTCAAGGTCAGTGATCTCAAATCAGGGAAGAACGTAATCCCATCTTCAGCCATCGACAGGTACTTTGAGACCTATGTGATGGGAGAGGTCGAGTTCAAGGGAGAGACCTCCCTGCGCCCCGACCGCCTGATCAAGATCGAGGAAATGCAGGTACCTGCCAGGACAGTACGTCCTGTCTGGATCACCGTAAACATTCCCCGTGATGCTGCACCCGGAAAGTACAAGGGAAGCATTACCGCAAACTGTGACGGGAAAGTTATGACTCTCCCCTTCTCCCTGGAAGTCGGCAAGAAGGTTCTCCCTGAGCCCAAGGACTGGAAGTTCCACCTCGATCTCTGGCAGAACCCCTATGCAGTAGCAAGGTACTTCAACGTTCCTCTTTGGAGCGAGGAGCATTTCAACCGGATGCGTCCAATAATGGAGCATCTTGCCTCTGCAGGGCAAAAAGTCATCACTACCAGCATTTTCCAGCATCCTTGGAACAGCCAGACTGAGGATCCCTTCGAGAGCATGGTCGGAAAGTTCAAGGGTCTGGACGGCACCTGGAGATATGACTACACTGTCTTCGACAGATGGGTCGAGTTCATGATGAGTTGTGGGATAACCCAGCAGATCGACTGCTACTCGATCCTTCCCTGGCATCTCACTTTCGAATATTTCGACACCGCCCTAAATTGCACCGTCACAAAGAAGATGGAACCCGGATCCAAGGAATATGAAGACTATCTCCTCCCCTTCCTGACCGACTTTGCCAAACACCTGAAGGCCAAGGGATGGTTTGAGAGGACCTGTATCGCCATGGATGAACGCCCCAAAGATCTACTTGAGCATGCTTATGCCATAGTGTACAAGGCAGAGAAGAACTTCAAGATCGAGGGTGCTGTCAACTATTTCGGCCCTGAGGTCGCAGAAAGGATGTATGACATAAGCTTCTTGTTCAGGGAGGCCCTCCTTACTCCTGAGCAGCTCAGCAGCCATCTCGCCAAGGGCAACAAGGTCACCATCTACACATGCTGCAACCCCCAGCGTCCGAATACCTTCATCGATTCGAACCCCTCTGAATCTGCTTTCCTTGGATGGTTCACAGCTTCTGTCGGTTACAGCGGCTATCTCCGCTGGGCTTATAACAGCTGGGTGAAAGATCCCTGTTTGGATGCCCGTTTCCGCACATGGAGGGCCGGAGACTGCTACCTGGTCTATCCTGACGGAACAAGCATCCGGATGGAACGCCTGATAGAAGGAATCCAGGATTACGAGAAAATACGTATCCTCCGCGAAAGCCTGGATGCCAGGAAGACCGCCCTGCTCGATGCACAGCTTCTCAAATTCCAGCAGATAGACTGGGATACCGTGTCCGACTCAGAAGTCAGCAAGCTTGTGAATGACTCCAAGGCCCTGATCCGCAGTTTCGAAAAATAACAGAAATGAAAAGGTTTATCACCTGCCTTACCGTAATGGTGTTATTCAGCCTTTACGGGAACGCTCAAGTCGTTATCTATCCTGATGTCAGCATAGGTGACATCAAACCGATGAATGCCGTCAACAACGGCCCGACCATGGCAAATGCCAAGGAGCAGACCCGTGGTAATTTCTACGAGTACAAGGTTCTGAATATCCCATATGCCCGTACCCACGACGCAAACCACAACAGCGGGTATGGCGGACCTCACACAGTTGACATTTCCGCCCTGTTCCCTGATTTCGACCGAGATCCGGACGACCCGACTGCGTATGATTTCACCAATACCGACGCTTATCTCAAGAGTATGATGGCAGCCGGGACCCAGGTCTTTTTCCGTCTGGGAGAGAGCATCGAACACACCGTCAAGCAGTACAACATATTCCCTCCGAAAGATTACCTCAAGTGGGCAAAGATCTGCGAACACGTCATCCGGCACTACAACGAAGGCTGGGCGAACGGACTCCATCTTGGAATCAAATACTGGGAGATCTGGAACGAACCTGACCTGGACATCGAAGACTGGAAGACAAAGCCGCACACCTGGGGCGGTTCTCCTGAACAGTTCTACGACTTCTATGAAGTTGCTGCGAAATATCTTGACAGGACTTTCCCAGACCTGATGATCGGAGGCCCCGCACTGTGCTGGCAGGAAGAGTGGGCTGACACGTTCCTGAAGCGGGTCCGTCAGAAGGATGTCGGCCTGGACTTCTTCTCCTGGCACATCTATGAACGCAGGGTGCCCGAGGTTGTCGCGAAGGTACGGCGCATCCGCGCCCTTCTGGACAGGAACGGATTCAAGGACGTTCCCTCGATCCTGAACGAATGGAATTACATCAAGGGCTGGACCGATGAATATGTTTACAGCCTTTCAGAGATCAACTCCATAAAAGGAGCTGCTTTCACTTCGGCAGTAATGTCTGCATGTCAGGATGAACCGGTAGATATGCTGATGTACTACGATTTCCGTCCATCAGCCTTCAACGGGGCCTTCGACCCGATCACCTACCGCCCGGCCAAGACCTACTACGTATTCTACGCATGGGACAAGCTGGTACAGTATGGTACCCAGGTGAAAGCGACCGTTACGGATAACGAGCTTTATGCTACGGCAGCGCGTTCCGCGGACGGTCACCTGAGGGTGCTGCTGACCAGATATTCGGAGGACCGGAATATCACTAAGGTCCGTCCTTTCCGGATCGAGGTAAAAGGGGCTGGTGACGGGGTCGTCTATGCCTACCTTACGGACAAGGACAGGGCGTTTACCGAGATTCCTTTGGAAATGAAAGGCGGAGTTGTAGAAGGGGCGATGGATCCTGACTCCTTCGTCCTGCTGGATTTCAAGTAGGCATAATCAGACCAGTTTATATCAATTAGCATGATCATCAAACTAAAACCGATAGCGGCATTTGCTATATTGATCATTTCCATCACAGCCTGTGTACAGAACCGGCATAACGGCAAGGCAGTGAAAATGATGGCAGAGATCCGGCCGGAGATCAATTATGTGACGCACCTCTATACCCTAGCGGAACTGGGATTCTCTGATGAGGATTATTCCGCCAGATATGGAGGCACACTCCCCCGGCCGGCGGTAGATACCATGCAGAAGTACAGGGAGCTCCTGACCTTCGGCCAGGGAGAGGGCGGAATGCTGGCAGGCCCGTTTTTCTTCGGTGTTTCATCCGAAAATATTCCCAACTCCGATACCCTCAAGCTCATAATTGAGAAAATAAAGGATATGACCCGGGAAACCGGGGCCGATTCAGACTTGATGGGTGCGGTCGAGGCGATTTCAAAGGTCTATCTGGAAAACTATGACTCTTATCTTGAGAGTGTATTCCCTCAGGCAAAGGCTGATATGGAGGACCGTATCGATCTGCTCAACAAAAGATTGACAAGGAACTCCTTCGTCAAGGATTGGGAAAGCGTCACTGGTTATAAATGGACTAGAGGAGACTATCATTGGCTGCTGTACCGGGCCGGAGAGAACGGACCTTCATACAACAACCTTGACAGCAATACCAATACGGTCTGGTACAACCAGCCTCTGGATTATCAGTTGTCCATGTTCAGCCACGAGTTCGGAATATTCCTGATGCAGGATGCCATCAATCCGGTATTTGAGGAGATGAAGGAATATACAGCTTCCTTGGACCTCGGGAAGGATCTGACATATGTCCCCTGGAGTGCCTTTGAGAGCCTGTCCTGCTGGTACAACTGCAAGATCGCGGGCGAAGAAACAGAAGACTTCCGAAACTTCGGACAGGCAGATGCGGAGACGTTCTGCAGGATCTTTGACCGTCTGTCAAAAGAAGGAATCACTGATCCGGCGGAGTTGTATCGGAAAGGGATAATCGAATACCTGAAGGAAGACTAGTCGCTGGAAATAGAATTCAAGGTCCACATGAAGGCCCTAGCTGTCCGGAGATCGGCATCAACGAAGTGGTTGCCGGGATTCCATTCCAGGGTGGTTTTCATACCTTCAGTTGCAGAAAGGATTTCTGAATAATCCCTGATACAGGTCTCCACAGTGGCCAACGTCCTGTTCCGTGACTTGTATTCCTTATCCCCAAGGCTCAGATAAACGTTGTGTGCCTTGGGATTATGGCTGCGTACGAATTCCATCCAACCCGGATACCACACGGATGGAGAGGCTGCTGCTATGCCGTCGAAGGAGTCGCTCTCATAAGCGCACCAGAGAGCGAACAATGCCGAAAGCGAATAACCGCCTATTATCCTTCTCCCACCTTTCAGCGAAGGGAATAATGATTCCACTTTCGGGATCAATCTGTCTTCAATGAACCTTAGGGTTGCGGGTGCGCCGCCGGTGAACAGTTCCTTCCCGAACACCGGATCAGCCGGCCAGGGTGCAAGTTCCCTGTTCCAGTCATTGATGACCAGGGCGGCCAGGGCAAACGGTCTTACGGCTTCAGCCTTCAGGATTTCAAGCTCGCGGTCAAGGAATTCCAGGTCCTGTTCATCCATGGGCTCGACCAGTAGCACCTCAGGTTCCCCTTCAGCATACAGAAGGTACTGCTTTCCATCAATCAGTATTCTTTCTTCGACCATAATGCTAAGGTACGAAATTACTCCCTGGAAGACAACTACGTGGCCATTATCCCTACGATAAGAATAAAATAGACGGTGCCGTTAGCGACACCGTCTATATATTCTTTTCCGATTCGGCAAGTGACTACTTGAAGACGAACCTAATGTCAGCAGGAATATGCTCGATACGCAGGTTACGCTGGTCTTCTTCGTAGTCAGTGCTACGCTTCGAGTACTGGTTCTCGAATGCCAGTGCTCCTTCACGGTCACCTGTAGCCTGCGTCTTGAGGACAAAGGCGGTAAGATCTGACAGGGCATTCTCAATAGTCTTGAGATCCAGTACATACTGTCCTGAAGCCTTATGCTGGAAGGCACCAGCCTCATGGAGATAATTGTAGATAATCACACTGCTGCGGCCGAGAGCGGAGGCTTCACCGAAGCGCTCGGAGCGGACGAGTGATGCGAAGAATGTGGTCAGAGCAGCTTCCTTGGAGAAATAATGATTACGGATGTCGAAGTGCTTCTGCAACTTGCAGACAAGGAGCACTCCGGCAGCGTTGGCCTTCAATTCTTCAAAGGTGGCGGCTGCTGTTCCGAGAGCCTGCTCCACAGTACCCTTACCATTCACAGTTTCCTTCACACCAAGTCCGTGTGCCACCTCACGGAACACAATGTTCCAGTAGAAGGCGTCAGATGACATTGTCTCAGCGGCATCCGTTTCAAGGAGACGCATACCGGTGGGACCTACAATGTAGTCGTATTTTGCTTTGATGACGTTCTGAAGCAGGATGGTACGGGTGCCGCGATCCTTCTGGACATCAGCATCGAACGGAAGGTTCAAGGCAATGACCTTCACGCCAGCATTTGCCTTTCCAGCATAATACAATGCATCGCATGAGAAGATATTCGAGCCGGTACCGGGCTGGAAGGTCTTGTAGGCGGGGTCACCTGGGAGGTCTTCCTGCAACTCGCTGATACGTGATACATACTGCATCAGTTCATCGGTGTAAGCTTGGTTCTTGAGCAGGACATATGCCTCATAGGAACGCTTGATACCAAGCAGCTGGTCGTCAGTCACCTCGTTGGGACCTAAGACAAGGTCCATCTTGCTGTCGTCCATGTCCAGCCATGCAAGGGAACTCTCATAGTAACTGTCAGTCTTGAGGGCCTCGGCTTTGGCAAGGAGATAGTTCCTGACACTAGGCTTGATTGTTACATCGGCTGCTACCTTCAAGTAATTGTCGATCTTGTCGATGCAGTCCTTGTAGGCATCGTGATACCATACTGCTTCCAGAGATCCGTCAGCGGCACGGCGGACAAGAGTATAGGGGCTGTTCTTGTCAGGGTTGTCCCATGCCTCGAACTCTTCCTCTGTCATGTCAGCAGGATAGAAACCGGCTCCGGCAGGACGGTCATCATATCCCTCGACGAAAGACTTTCCGGTAGTGCGGTCCCAGGGACCATAATTGATCTCTGCAAAGGTCTTCTGCATAGGATCTTCAATTCCGTCGATCAATGTTTTCTTGTCGCCGAAATACTGCTGCCAGTAAATCTTGTCCACTTCATCTGCGGCCATCCGGTACAGTTTCAGGACTTCTTTTCCGTTGTCGGTAATGCCGGTCAGATCCGGCGCAGGAATGGTTACCTCTGCATAGTTTTCTACCAGGCGG
>JAGCWD010000057.1 GCA_017962025.1 Bacteroidales bacterium | reverse complement strand
CGACATGATGTCGTCGAGGTAGTTGACCGTAGCCTTTCCAGGCTTGACTCCGGGGATGAAACCGCCATTATTCTTCATGTCCTCTGCCATCATGGTCGGGTTGACTGTGACAGCGGTGTAGAAGTAAGTGAATATCACGACAAGGAGACCGAATATGAGGTTGTACCAGAATCCGGTGTAGTTGCTGAGGCTTGCTGCGATACCCCTCGTTGCATCAAAGCGTGAGAAGAGGAGGGGGAACAGCATCAAAGCCTGGGCAAAGATGATAGGCATAACGCCGGCAGCATTGATCTTCAAAGGGATGTACTGACGGACGCCACCGTACTGACGGTTGCCGATGACCCTCTTTGCATACTGTACGGGAACCTTCCTGACAGCCTGCACAAGGGCGATGGTAGCAACAATCACGAGGAACCAGATGATCAGCTCGACGATGAGGGCGATAGGGCCGCCACCGACGGTAGAAGTGAGCTTCGTACCGACCTCAGCCACGAGGGCATAAGGCAGACGGGCCACGATACCGATCATAATGAGCAGGGAAATACCGTTACCGATACCCCTGTCGGTTATCCTCTCACCAAGCCACATGACGAACATCGAACCGGCCATCAGGATGATGGTGGCAGCGAGGTTGTAAGCGAACCTGCTCCATCCGAGCTGGGTCTCCGCAATGAAAGCGGCGCCCGGGATCTGGCTGTGGATCGAAGCGATGTAAGCCGGTCCCTGGATGCAGAGGATGAGGATGGTAAGATACCTTGTGATCTGGTTCATCTTCCTACGGCCGCTCTCACCTTCCATCTGGAGTTTCCTGAAGTAAGGTACGAACATGCCCAGAAGCTGGATAACGATGGAAGCGGAGATGTAGGGCATAACTCCCAGTGCGAACACGGAAGCGTTGCCGAAGGCTCCTCCGGAGAACATATTCAACAGACCGACGAGACCCTGCTGGGATGTGCTCTGGAGCTTGGCCAGCATGGTAGTATCGATACCCGGCAGCACGATGAAGCAACCCAACCTGTAAACCAGGATGAGAAGGAAGGTGTAGCCGAGCCTCGTACGAAGCTCTTCGATCTTGAAGATGTTCTTTATTGTTTCAATAAACTTCTTCATCTTCTCTGGAACTCTACTTGCCGATTACGATTGCCTTACCGCCGGCAGCCTCGATCTTGGAGACTGCGGACGCAGAGAAAGCATCAGCAGTGACCGTGACGGCCGCTGTGATGTCGCCGTTACCGAGGACCTTCACGAGAGCCTTGGAATCGGCGAGACCGGCGATCTTGATGTCGTCGAGGCTGATCTCGGTCTTTCCGATCTTCTCGGAAAGGGCCTGGATAGCGCTGACATTGACTGCCTGGTACTCAACACGGGTAGGATTCTTGAATCCGAACTTGGGAAGACGCCTCTGGAGGGGCATCTGGCCACCTTCAAAACCGATCTTGTGTTCGTATCCGGCGCGGGCCTGGGCACCCTTGGTTCCACGGGTGGCAGTACCACCTTTACCGGAACCCTGACCACGGCCAAGACGCTTGCTGTTATGGGTTGCACCCTTTGCGGGTTTCAATTCTGATAGTTTCATCGTCTTTCCTCCTTAGTCCACTTCTTCAACTTCAACAAGGTGACGGATCTTGGCGAGCTGGCCTTCTGTCACCGGGTTCTTTTCGACCACGACGGTCTGGCGAATCCTGCGGATGCCGAGGGAGCGGAGATTGTCCTGCTGCCTCTTGGTGCTTCCGTTCTTGCTTCTGACCTGGGTTATCTTGAGTTTTGCCATAACTTTAGCCTCCTATCCGTTAAATACTTTGTTCATAGGAATACCACGGAGTCCGGCGACAGTATAGGCGTCCCTCATCTCGGTGAGAGCGGCAACAGTAGCCTTCACGAGGTTGTGGGGGTTCGAGGAACCCTTGGACTTCGCAAGGACGTTCTGGATGCCGGCTGACTCGAAGACAGCACGCATAGCACCTCCTGCCTTGACACCGGTACCGGGAGCTGCGGGCTTCATGAAAACCTCAGCGCCACCGAACTTGGCGACCTGCTCGTGAGGGATGGTCGTGTTGATGACAGGAATCTTGACAAGATTCTTCTTGGCATCCTCGACACCCTTTGCGATGGCGGCAGTTACCTCATTGGCTTTTCCAAGACCATAACCAACAACGCCGTTCTCGTCACCAACCACCACGATTGCGGCGAAGCGGAAGTGACGACCACCCTTAGTAACCTTGGTTACTCTCTGGATGGCGACCAATCTGTCCTTAAGTTCAAGATCAGAGGTCTTTACTCTTTTAACATTTGTATTTGCCATAGTCTTCTTCAATTAGAAAATAAGTCCACCTTCGCGGGCACCGTCCGCCAAACTCTTAACCCTGCCATGATAGAGGTAACCTCCACGGTCAAAGGAGACCTTGTCGATACCCTTTTCCTTGGCGCGCTCGGCGATAGCCTTTCCGACGATGGCGGCGGCCTCAATACCAGTCTTGCCCTTGCACTCAGCGGCAAGAACCTTGTCGTTGGAAGCGGCGGCCACGAGGGTCACACCCTTCTCATCATCGATTACCTGGGCATAGATCTGCTTGTTGCTTCTGAAGACAACCAGTCTTGGCCTTTCAGCAGTTCCATTGACATGCTTGCGGATGCGGTAATGGATCCTTCTTCTTCTTTCAATTTTATTCAATGCCATATCTGTGTCCTCCTAATTATTTAGCAGCAGCGGTCTTACCGGCCTTGCGGCGGAGCTGCTCACCAGCGAACTTGATACCCTTGCCCTTATAAGGTTCAGGCTTACGGAGTGAACGGACCTTAGCCGCGACCTGTCCGAGGAGCTGCTTGTCGTTGCTCTTGAGGATCAGGACGGGGTTTTCGCCCTTCTTTACATCAGGAACCTCGGCCTTGACCTCGGGAGCAAGCATGAGCTGGATCTCGTGGGAGTAGCCAAGTGAGAAAGTGAGGAGCTGTCCCTGCGCAGCGACGCGGTAACCGACACCCACTAATTCCTGCTTTGTCTGGAAGCCCTCGGAGACGCCTTTCACCATGTTGTTGACGAGTGCGCGGTAGAGACCGTGCATCGAACGGTGACGCGGCTGGTCAGTAGGGCGTTCGAACTTGATCTGATTGTCCTCGACGGTGACCTTGATGTCGGGATCGACTTTCTGGCTAAGCTCACCAAGAGGTCCTTTAACCTTCAACACGTTGCCAGGGAGAACTTCAACGCTCACCTTGTCCGGAAGGCTTACAGGTAATTTACCAATTCTTGACATTATTCTATTCTTTTAATATTAATAAACGTAGCAGAGAACTTCGCCGCCGACATTCAGGCTCTTTGCCTCCTTGTCAGTGATGATACCCTTGGATGTCGAAAGGATCGCGATTCCGAGGCCGTTGAGAACCCTGGGCATGTTCTCCACGTCAGCGTAAACACGCAGACCGGGAGTGGAGATGCGCTGGATCTTCTTGATAGCGGCCATCTTGGTCTGGGGATGGTACTTCAGAGCGATCTTGATAGTGTTGTAGGGGGTTCCCTCGACTACCTTGTAGCTGAGGATGTAACCCTTCTCACAGAGGATTTCGGTGATGGCAACCTTCATCTTGGAGGAAGGGATCTCAACGATCTTCTTCCCTGCCAGATAAGCGTTGCGGATCCTGGTGAGATAATCTGCAATTGGATCAGTCATTGTTTTTTGTTTTTTTGGTTCGACGCCTGTAAGACGCCCGATATCCGATTGTTAATATAATAAATAGGTGAATTTGCCCTGTTTCTACCAGCTAGCCTTCTTCACTCCCGGGATGAGGCCGTTGCTGGCCATCTCACGGAACTGGATCCTGCTGAGACCGAACTTCCTCATGTAGCCTTTCGGACGGCCGGTGAGAGAGCAACGG
>JAGCWD010000056.1 GCA_017962025.1 Bacteroidales bacterium | reverse complement strand
TGGTAGATGATTCGATTGTCGATGTTGAAAATGTCTTCAAACGACTCCGGCAGGCCAGGAAACAGGAGCCGAAACAGCCGGTACTCAGAGTCGTATATGAAGCATCCAAGGAGGTCAGGATGCCGATGCTTAACTCCACCCTGATCATCGTGGCCTGTTTCCTTCCCCTGTTCTTCCTGTCAGGTATGGAAGGAAGGATGCTGAAGCCTCTTGGAATTACCTTCATCATTTCCCTGTTCACATCCACTCTCGTCGCTCTCACCGTTACTCCTGTACTCAGTTCATATCTCTTGGCTAAGGAGATGTCTGCTGACGCAGATAGGCCATCGGGTTTTGGCCGTACTCAGCCGCAGCGAAGCGAGGATGGACTCGGCCAAGGCCCGATAGCCTATCTGCCCGCCAAAGATGCTCCTGTTGCGGCTTGGCTGAAAAAGTGGTATGCCAAAGCACTGGACTGGGCACTTGGGCACAGGAAGGTCGTAATCGGCACCTTTGCCTCTCTTCTTGCCATTGCACTGGCAATGTTCTTCTCTCTCGGAAGGAGCTTCCTTCCAGCATTCAACGAAGGATCGTTCACAATTGCCATGAGTTCCGTTCCCGGAATATCCCTTGAAGAGTCCGACAAACTTGGGCTTCAGGCCGAGGAGATACTTATGGGCATCCCCGAAATCATTACCGTAGGGCGAAAGACAGGAAGGGCCGAGCTGGACGAGCATGCTTTCGGAGTTAACTGCTCCGAATTCGAATGCCCCTTCGAACTCAAGGGCAGGAGCAAGCGTTCCCTGACCGAGGAAGTCCGCGAAAAGCTTTCAGTTCTTCCTGGAGTAAATATTGAAATAGGAGGGCCTATCTCACACAGAATCGATGCGATGCTGTCTGGTACACAGGCAAATATCGCTATCAAGGTATTCGGAACCGACCTGAATAAGATGTACTCCCTGGGACAGCAGATCAAGTCTGCGATCTCGGAGGTCGAAGGAATAGCTGACATCAATGTCGAGCAACAGGTTGAAAGGCCGGAACTCAACATAGTTCCGAGGAGGGAGATGCTTGCCCGCTACGGAATAACCGTTCCCGAGTTCGCAGAATTCGTAAAAGTGGCCCTTGAAGGAGAAAAGGTCTCCACAGTCTATGAGGGGAACCGTTCTTTCGACCTTACCTTGAAAGTCAAGGATGATTCCAGGTCCACAATTGAAAGGATCCAGGATCTCATGCTGGACACCCAGAGTGGGGCCAAGGTACCGCTCGGAAACGTGGCCGACGTAGTTTCATCTGCCGGACCCAACACCATAGGACGTGAAAACCTCAACCGCAAACTGGTGGTGTCCTGCAATGCCACTGGCGGGGAGCTTAGCAAGGCTGTTGCGGCTATCCGGGAAGAGATTGGCGAACATGTCGATATTCCCGAGGGCTACAGGATTGAATTCGGAGGGCAGTTCGAAAGCGAGGAAAGGGCCTCTAAGACAATTGCGCTCGTGAGCATATTCAGCATATTCATAATCTTCATGCTTCTTTTAGGGGAGTTCAAGAATGCGGGTCAGAGCCTTATAGTGCTCCTGAACCTTCCGCTGGCACTCATTGGTGGGGTTATCACAATCTTCTTCACCGGAGGGGTAATGAGCATTCCTTCGATCATCGGATTCATCTCCCTGTTCGGAATCGCCACACGAAACGGCATGCTCCTTATCGACCGCTACAATGTCCTGGCCTCTCAGGGTCTCTCCCCTGTCGAGACGGTCATGACAGGTTCACTTGACCGATTGAATCCGATCCTGATGACAGCCGTAACCTCCGCACTGGCGCTTCTTCCGCTGGCGCTTGGGGGCGAGCTTCCCGGAAACGAAATCCAGTCTCCGATGGCCAAAGTCATACTGGGAGGTCTCCTCTCATCCACCATGCTCAATGGTTTCGTCATCCCTGTAATGTATCTGATAACCAATAGAAAATGAAACGCATATTATTATTGATAAGCATTTTAAGCGGTTTTATCTGCTGCTATGGTCAAAGTTCCGTCGACAGGGTGCTGCAAGAGATTGAGAAGAATAATCCAACTCTTAAGGCTGCTGCTGCAGAGATGGAAACCGAGAGACTGACCGCAAAATCCGAGGCTCTCCTCTCCAGTCCTGAAGTAGAATTCAACTATCTCTGGGGCGCGGAGAACATCGGCGCGCGCCATGACCTCAGGGTAAGCCAGTCGTTCGACATTCCGACCATCACTGGAATGAGGTCTGGCAAGGTGGCCAGCATGAACGAATTATCCCGGCTGAAGTATGATTCGGAAAGGCTTTCCTTATTTCAGGAGGCAAGGGGTATCTGTGTGGACCTGGTTTACTTGAACAGTCTGCTGAGTGAACTGTATTCCCATATGGAAAAGTCCAGGACCCTGGTCGATGCTTACGAGAAGAGGATGAAGGCGGGTGGAGCCACTGTGCTAGACCTGAACAAGGCAAAGCTTCACCTGACCGCTGTCCAGGGCGAAGTCAACAAGGCGGAAACGGAAAGACGCTCAGCTCTCTCACGGTTGACAGCCCTGAACGGAGGAAATGAGATAGCCTTTGACTCAACCTCATATGACTTGGAGGATTCACTGCCTGTTGACTTTGAAACATGGTTCAAGGAAGCAGCCGAAAGGAATCCTGTACTTGAATATGTCAGGAAGGAGGTTGAAGTCGGGCAGAAACAACTCTCGATAGACAAGACCTCCAGGCTTCCCGACCTCTCAGTAGGGTACATGAGCGAACTGAGGACAGTCGAGAAGTTCCGCGGCGTTACAGTTGGGATGAGTATCCCTCTCTGGAGTTCATCAAACAAGGTCAAAAAGTCCCGTGCAGAAGTGGCGGCAGCCGAATCCAGGGCAGAAGCAGCCACAATTGATTTCTATCATAGGCTAAGGAACCTCTACATGCAGGCATCCGCATTGAAAGCCAATTCGGAGATGATGAGGGAGTCACTCAGTGAAACGGACATCAGGGATTTCCTGGTCTCAGCCCTTTCGAAAGGTGAGATCTCAATGATAGATTATCTGGTGGAAACCGACCTGTACTACGAAGCTCTTGAGGAGACTCTGGCAGCGGAAAGGGACTACCAGCATGCACTTGCCTCCCTGAAGGTGTTCTAACTTATCTGGTTGCCGGTGTACAACTCATAGTACTTGCCCTTCTGGGCGAGCAGTTCGTCATGCCGTCCTCTCTCAATTATCCTTCCGTGATCCATGACCATGATGTAGTTTGCATTCTGGACAGTCGAAAGACGGTGGGCGATGACGAAGGTGGTTCGTCCCTTCATTAGGGAATCCATTCCCTGCTGGATGAGTTTCTCAGTACGGGTGTCTATCGAAGATGTAGCCTCATCCAGGATCAGGACCGGAGGATTTGCGACTGCAGCCCGGGCTATCGCCAGAAGCTGGCGTTCACCTTGGGACAGGTTGCCTCCGTCTGCGGATAGGATTGTATCGTAGCCATGGGGCAGACGCCTGATGAATGAGTCTGCATAAACTAACTTTGCTGCTTCAATACACTCTTCGTCTGTGGCATCAAGACGGCCGTAACGGATGTTGTTCAGAACCGATGCGGAGAACAGATGAGTCTCTTGGAGGACCATCCCCAAACTTCGCCTCAAGGAGTCCTTCTCGATAGTGCGGACGTCAAACCCATCGTAGGTAATGGTTCCCTCCTGGATTTCATAGAACCGGTTGATCAGGTTGGTTATGGTGGTCTTGCCGGCTCCGGTTCCACCCACGAAAGCAATCTTCTGGCCTGGATAGGCGGTCAGGGATATGTCGAATAGGACCTGTTTCCCGGGAACGTACGAGAAGTCAACATCCTTAAGGCTCACGAGTCCCTTTAACGGAGTCAGATTGCACTCCGGAGCCGCCTGTCGAGCCCGGCCGAGTCCATCCTCGCTTCGCTGCGGCTGAGTACGGCCTAAGCCCGAAGGCTGCTCCGGAGAAGAAACGGCCTTCCAGGCCCAGGTGCCAGTACGCTTATCGCTAACAGACAGAGTACCATCGTTTGAAACATTTGTGTTTACTAGTGTAACATTTCCGTTATCAACTTCTTTGGGCTCATCGAGCATCCCATAGACCCTGTCAGTACCGGCAGAAGCCATGGCAATCGAGTTGATTTCGTTAGAGATGCTGGATATCGGTCTGGTGAAATTCTTCTGGAGTGAGAGGAAGGCAACAAGGGTACCCAAAGTAAGCGATGCTCCGCCTATTCCGCAAAGATACCATGCAGTGAAACCGCCTAAGGCGATAAGTGCACCGACCACAGCTGTCAGGACATAACCCAGATTCCCGATACTGCCGTTGATAGGCATCACCATGCTTCCCACCTTATTGGCGTTGTAGGCACTGGAGCGGAGCTGCTCATTCAAGGCGGTGAAATCCTCCACAGCCTTCTTCTCATGGCAATAGACCTTCACGACCCTCTGGCCGGAAACCATCTCCTCAATGAATCCGTTGACCTTTCCGAGGTTCTTCTGCCTTTCCACGAAAAAACCCTTCGAAATCTTTCCCAGGGCAGTCGTCACCCTGACCGTTATGAATGCCATAAGGATCGAGACAAGGGTCAACGGCATGGAGAGGACGACCATCGAAACGAATGTCGAGATTAGGGTGATCAATGACTGGAAAAAGTTGGGCAATGTGCTTCCGATCACCTGTCTCAGGGTGTCCACATCATTGGTGTAAACCGACATGATGTCTCCATGGGAGCGGGAGTCGAAGTACCCTAAAGGAAGGTCCTCCATGTGGGTGAACAGGCTCTCCCTCAGTTTCAGCATGGTCCCCTGCCCCACGAAAATCATTATGAGGTTGTAGGAATATGACGCCACGACTCCTACCAGTAAGACTGCTCCCAGCTTGACCAGGGCCAGGGCCAGAGGGGAATACTCCGGAACCGACATGGAAAGCATGGGGGTTATGTAGTCGTCAATCAGGGTCTTCGTGAAGAGAGAGGATGCCAGGGTGGCTAGGGCTGATACGACGATGCAGACCAATACGATCCCGATCCTGACCTTGTAGTTCTTGAATATGAAACCGAACAGTCTCCACACGGTGGAGTCCTTGCCGAGGCTCAACTTGAGTTCCTCCCTCGACATGTGCGGTTCACGCATCCCACCACGCGGTCTCATATTCATTTTCTGGGCTGCACTCATGATTTCACCTCCTTTTCATCAAAGTCTGCTTCGGCACCCGAAGTCTGCATCTCGTAAATGTCCTTATAGATTCCGCACGTGGACAACAGGTTCTCATGGGTGTCAAAGGCCACCAGCTTTCCATCATCCATCACCATTATCCGGTCTGCATCCTTTATGCTGAGAATCCTCTGGGAGATGATTATCTTGGTCAGACCTTCCACTCGGGAAGAAATGGCCTTGCGGATGTGGGCATCGGTCGCAGTATCTACTGCCGAAGTGGAATCATCAAGGATAAGCACCTTGGGCTTTTTCAAAAGGGCTCTGGCGATGCAGATCCTCTGCCTCTGACCTCCGGAAACATTGGTTCCTCCCTGTTCAATGTACGTGTTGTAACCATCCGGCATCTGCTCTATAAACTCGTCTGCACAGGCCTGGCGGCATGCTTCTATGCATTCCTCTTCAGTCGCATCTTCCCTGCCCCATCTGAGGTTGTCGAGAATCGTCCCTGAGAACAGGGTACTCTTCTGGAGGACCATGGCTACCTGCCCCCTGAGTGCTTCCATTGAATACTTCCTGACATCTATCCCTCCTACCTTCACGATTCCCTCCGAAGCATCGTAGAGACGGGGAATCAGGAAGACCAGACTGGACTTTCCACTGCCGGTTCCTCCTATCAGGCCGATAGTCTCACCAGGCCTGATGTGGATGTTTATATCTTCAAGGGCATAATCACCACCTTTGCTGTAGGAAAAATAGACATTCTCGAAATCTATGCTTCCATCCTTCACCACCTCGAGCGGCTGGTCGGGATCGAACATGTCTGGCTCTTCATTGATTACATCGGCTATCCTCTTCCCGCTGGCAGCACTCTGGGTCAGCTGGACGAAGATCATCGACAGCATCATCAGAGATGACATCACCGTCATGATGTACGTAAAGAGAGACGTTAATTGACCGGTCGTAAGTGTGCCTCCAACAATGAAATGCGCTCCAAACCAAGATAGTGCAATTATACTTCCGTAGACCACCAGGTTCATGATCGGATGGTTAAGCGCCATCAGGCTCTCGGCCTTCACGTTCAGGTTGTAAAGGGAAAGAGCTGCCTTGTCGAACTTGCTCAATTCATGTTCCTCACGGACAAAAGCCTTCACCACCCTGATACCTGAGACATTCTCCTGGATGACCCCATTGAGATTGTCATACCTTTCGAAAATCTGGACGAACAGCCGGGCCGCCCTTCGGATAAGGAAGAAAAGGCATGTACTCAGGATTATCATTGCGATCAGGAACACCAGACTCAGCCTGGCATTGATGAAGAAGCACATGAAGAGGCTGAAGACCAGGTTCAGGGGTGCCCTGAAACTGATCCTAAGGAGCATCTGGAAGGCACCCTGGATGTTGCTTACATCCGTCGTCATCCTGGTAACCAGGCCGGCGGTGGAATACTTGTCTATGTCAGAGAATGAGAACCTCTGAATGTTCCTGTACATCGCCTCCCTAAGGTTGGCGGCCAGTCCGGTCGAGGAATATGCCCCGAAACGGGCCGACAGAATACCGAATGAAGTGCTCAGGAAGGCCATCAGCAGCATAATCCCACCGTACTTGTACACCTGGGCCATGTCCCCTCCGTTGATGCCCTTGTCAATAAGGGAAGCGGTCACATAGGGTATCAGCACACCCATTATGACCTCGGCTGTGGTCCAGACAGGGGTAAGAAGTGCGGCGGTCTTGTACTGCTTGACTTGACCGAGAAGGGTTCTAATCATTGCAGGCGATGCATTCTATCTCCACGAGAGCGCCCTTGGGAAGGGTTTTTACGGCAAAGGCACAACGGGCCGGATAAGGAGGTGTGAAAAATTCTGAATAAACCCCGTTCATAGCACCGAAATCATCCATGTCGGCAAGAAGGACCGTAGTCTTCATGACCTTGTCCATCCCGCATCCCGCTTCTTCGAGAATGGATTTGATATTGGTAAGGGACTGTCTTGTCTGGGCCTCGACTCCCCCTTCGGGGAAACTGCCCGTTGAAGGGTCTATAGGGAGCTGACCAGAGACGAAGATGAATCCTCCGTGCTCGATTGCCTGGCTGTAAGGACCTATTGCGGCCGGCGCCTTTTCTGTGGATATCTGCTTCATTACCATTCTGTTTTTACAAATATAAATAAAATTACGGATGCAACCTGAAATAGTGGGTTGCCGAGGTATCTACTTGGTAATCAGGAATAAACTGAATATTATCCATAGGAAGGCCGTCTTCACCAAGGTGAAGTACAGCTTCATCCCAGCTATCTATTCCTGTCGCGGCCATGACCAGCGGTCCCTCCATCAAGGCTCCCAGCCAGTCTTCTTCGTCGAAAGGCACCTTGTCCGGGCCATAATCCATATGCCTGACGAAAGGCATGGTAACCTCCACGACATCTTTCCTTGTCCATCTGCGCTTTGGGATGGTAAGATATGAGCCGGGCACATATTCATCCGCCAATGGTTTACCGTTCAGGCTTATTCCAAAGTCTTCTGTGGCCCAATATGGGATACGGAGCTTCATTGTGAACCTTCCCCTGCCCTTCTTGATCCGGATTACCGATCTCTCAGCCGGCCAGGAACAATCCTGACTGAAAGTTATCCTTTTCCTGCCCCAATAGGCCTCTGTGGGAAGATATAAAGCAATCCAGACGGCGTCCTTGGAGACGAAATAGGCTGCTTCCTGGTATTTGACATGATTCTCTGAACCAGTTCCTCCGCAACATGACTCCTGCGGTGTCCGGTTTCCCCATGGCTTTGAAGCATTGAGTCCTACCGCATACTGATAGGTAGTCTTGTACTCGTGGGGATGAAGCGAGCCGGCAATCTGGTTGTACATCACCCTCTCATAGTAGTCCATGTACCTCGAATCATCCGGATCGAAACAATTGAGGTCCTTGCTCAGTTTGGCCATGTTATAGGCGCAGCAGGTCTCATTCATCTCTGGATGTGGACTCGCCACCATAGTCGTCATCTGTGAATATGGTTCCTTGAACATCTCGCCGATTCCCACTCCCCCGGTAGCATAGCGGTACCTCCCCTGGATCATCGTCCAGAAATTCAGGGCCAGATTGTAATAATAGGGATCATGGTTGGACCTGTAACTCCGGAGGGCTCCGGTGACCATTGGAATATGCTGGTTGGCATGCCTTCCGCGAATGGAATCAATATTCCTGGAAAGGGGATCGAAAAAGGCTGGACTGTCAAAGTAGCCCGCAGCCTCGAGAAGCCTGGCTTTTTCTTCACGGTCCTTGACCATCTCGGACAGTCTGGAGAGGGATTCCGCCATTCCTCCTACCTCACCTGCAATGTACATGTTCCACATCTCGTAACGGTTTCCTGGCTTGGAGCGCCGTTCCTCACTTGTCCCGTCTTCCTTCAAGAATGTACGGTAATGAAGCCTGTTCCAGACCCAGAGTCCCATATCCTTTGCAATAAGCAATGACTTGGATGATATGCCCTTATCGTCAACGCAGGTCGCTATGTCGATCAGGCCGGCAAGCTGCTTGTGGACGGTGTAATAAGGCGCCCAGACCCATAATGAGTTGTTGTAGGGACGGTACATTTCCACCAGGACGCAGTGGGCAGCAGGGATGGCATTCAGATAGCCGTAACCATATTCAGAATAGTCTTTCTTGTAACTGTCGAAGTCCTCCCAGGAGCCCTTCATCTCCTTCAGTTCCTCTTCCGGGGCATAGTCCCTGGCCTCACGGTAACGGCCAAGTTCTTCGCTCCAGACGAAGGTCCTTTCCTGGCATTCCCTGAGCCCGTCCACCATAGCCTTTATCCTATTCAAGAGTTCCTTCCTGATTTCCTCATCGTGGCAGCCGGCGTAGGCAAAAGCCAGGGCCGACATGTAATGGCCTGAGCCATGGCCTTTGAGTTTCGTGTCCGGGGAATCCCACCCTTCCGGTTCAGGATATCCCTCGACGCTGAGGCCATAGGTATCATGGTAATTGTACAGGAAACGCTTCACGTCCCAACTTAACATCTCCCGGACATCCAGGTCCCTGTGGGATGTGAGGAGGTTATCTCCCAAAAGGCGCACGTCTGCCAGCGGAATAGGTTCTGCCACTGGTTTGAATGAAGGGACGGCCCATTCATTGGAGACCACCCTGACTAAAGCCGAGACTGGATATCCTTCGAGTGATGAATTGTCTCCTGACACATAGCCTTTCACCAGATATTCGCTTCCTTCTTCACGGGCAGTATCCTCGTCCACCCAACATACCTGGCGCAATTCCGACGATCCGTCTGAATAAGTCACACGAAGCCTGTAAGGAAGTCTTGGGAGTGTCCCCACAGGGGTCTCAACCCGGACTTCCTCTACACTCATGATGTCCCTCGGTCCGGCAAGGACTGCCTGGAACGCAAGGGACATCGCTAGGACAAGGGCGATGAACGGCCTCATGACTACTCTTGAGCAACGAAGGGCTTCAGGTCCTTGGCAGCGTCCTTTGGAGTGATGTGCTTACCGCCGTTGTCAAGGTCAACTAGGATGTACTTGTCATTTCCCATCCCGAGTTCCTTCATGTAAGACAGCTGGCGCAATCCATGGCGTGTCTCTATCCTTTCCACGAGAGCATGGTGCTCTTCCTCCGTCATGGCATAGATGATGTCGATGCATGCCTGGTCTATGGCAAGGATATCAGTTGAAGAGAGGATGCCTACGTTGGGCGTAACTACAGGTTCTGCTGCAAGGCCTTCGCAGTCACAGGAGACCGACATGTTCCGCATCACGTTGACATAGGTAACATGTTCTCCGAAGAAGTCGATTGATGCTTTGGTAGACTCGGTCATCCTTTCCATGAACTCTTCCTTGGCGATATCCCACTGGTCGGGCTGTCCCGGAGTGGTATGGATCCACGCCTTCCCTAAACGTCCGTCGGCACAACCGATGCCTATGTTCTTGTTGCTTCCTCCAAAGCCACCCTGGGTGTGCCCCTTGAAATGTGTCAACGCCACCATGGAGTCGTAGTTGACCAGATGGCTTCCGACGGACATCCTGTCAAACCATTTTCCACCTTTAACAGGCAGTTCAACCGTGCCCTCCTCATCGAGGATGTCAACGGGGCAGAAGTTCCAACCATTTACTTCCAACGTCTTACGATGGAGATCGGTTGTATAGCGGTCCCCGTCGTAGTAAGTGTTGGTTTCAATGATGCTGGCACCGGAAAGGTCCTTTTCGAAAAGGGCCTTGACCCAGTCACGGGGGATAATATTCGGTCCGTTCTGTTCACCGGTGTGAAGTTTCACTCCGACCTTGACGGAGATCTTCCCGCAGACCATTTCATAGGCCTTGATCAGACCTTCTGCATTCAGTTCCCTGGTAAAATAGACCAGGGACTTGTCGTTTCTTTTGCAATCACTCATATTCTTTATAAACTAATAATATCATTTGACAGGAAGCCATGTCTGGACATGCTTCCCTTCCCAGCAATCTACTGAAGAATAGTCCACCATCGGAATCTGTCCTCCGGTCGTAGGCACCATGAACTGGATCCTGGTCCTCGGAAGAGTGGGGTTAACCCTTGTTACGTCAACCACTCCTTCTTCAGAAGCAACTATCTTCACAGGTTCTGAATAGGCAGGGTCTATGTTCTCGTCACGGGCCAGGACAAGAGGTCCCCACTGCAAAGCCTGGAAATCCTTCCCAGCCGGATTCCGGCCTTCCCTGGCCTGTATGATCCTTGCCTTCATATCAAAACCAATCCGGATTTCATCCCCGGCTTTCCAGTCCCTCACGATATCAAGGTAGCTCCCACATCGAACGTCCTTCAACTCCGTGCCATTCACCTTGACTGATGTAGTTTTGCTCCAAGACGGAATGTGAAGCTTGATGCAGAACTTTCCCTCACCGGACGGGAAGACTGCAATCTTGACATCTCCTTCCTTCGGGAACTCCGTATCTATTCCAAGAGAGACATAACGTCCGTCCGGGGTTCTGGACTTATAGACTCCACGGTTATAGAGGTTGACAACCGGTCCCTCCCCACCTTGCATGACAGCCACATATGGGATGTAAGCCAGGCCGGTAGGGCCGCTCAAATTGCAGCAAGTGACAGGGAGTCCGTCAATGACCAAACCCCAACCGCTGTTTGTGACTTTCGGGCCATTAAGCAGGTTTACATAGCTGAAACCTTTACCATCCGGCCTCATGGCCCCCAGAAGGCCGTTGTAAACATATTTCTCAATGCAATCTACAGCAGCAGGATCACCCGTCAGGCGAAGATACTGGGAACAGAATTTTATCCAGGTCACGCCAACGCAGGTTTCCATCATTCTCTTGACGTCGGGATTGGACTGCTCCACAGCAGTATTGCTCCATCCCTCGCCCATCAGTTTGGGCCAGTAAATATCGGAACCGCCATTACCTATGATGCTGATCTCATTGTCTTTGACCTCCTCGAAGAAGTTCTTTATGCAACGGAGCCACCTAGGATCTCCTGTTGCACGGTAGTATTCGACCAGGCCTTCCCAGATGGAAGTCATCTCGTAGGCCTTGGGATAGGGAGCTCCTACCTCATGCATGGGAACCCCATCATAGACTTGGTCGAAAATGTTGCTTCCCTTGCATCCTCCCGATTCAATAATATAAGTGGCGAAGTCCAGATATTCCTTTTTGCCAGTGATGAAATAAAGCCTCATGAAAGGTTCTAGGATGGAAGAAGACTCAATGTTGGTCGAACTCCAGCCCAGCTCCGTTATGCTCTTCTTCGGGGCAGGTCCGACCTGGTCCATTACGGAATGGGCCTCCTTCTCCATTGCCTCCAGCACCAACGGATCCTTCTCTACATCGAGGTAATACTGGCTGAGTCCAAGAAGGACATATTTCCTCTCCCAGATGTCACCGTCATGCTCTCCAGGCTGGTCGGCTACAGGAGTACAACTTATAGAACCGTTGTCTCTTGCAGTAGCCATCAGGGAATAGACCACTCCCTTTGTAAGAGCCTTAAGCTGGGGGTCCCTGGTATATCGCCACAGAAGGGAATTGGTCCTGATGCTCTTCCCCGGCATCTCGCCAAGCGCGAATTTAGACCTTCCTGAACGGAAGAACTCGATGACATCATCATAGGGCATGACACCCTTTGCCCAGTTTTCCTGGACCCGGATGATGTCATCGTCGAAGTAACCCTCCATCTTCACGTTCCCTCCCGGAAGAGGCTTGAAGACATCATTTACAACTGCAACACCTTCCTGGGCCACCGCTGATGCTGAGAACAGGAAGAAGGTAATAAACGAAAGGATCTTTATTCTGTTCATACTATTCATTTACCCTTTTTAGAAACTTCCACCTCCGATGAACCCGCGAAGCAAGGATGTCGGAGGAATCTCCTTATCTGAGACAGGGACGAAATAATGGAGGAAATTCAACAATCTGTGGGCCTCGCAGTACTCCGGACAGTTCTTGGGGACTGTTGCGAGTATCCTTTCGGCGTGGGTCCTGAGGACAGCGAATTCAACAAGGTAGGCCGAATTGAAAAGGACGTCGGCATCTTCCTGGAAAGGATATATCCACCTGACCTCTGAACGGCGTACATTGGGCCAGTTGGAGATCGTCTCCCTTGCAGTGAAAGCCCCCTTCAGGAAATCACGCACGATTCTCCGAAGGAGCCTGTTGTCGCTGGTGGGGATACAATTGTGAGAATCAAGGGAGATCGAGGTGATTGTGTTGATGAATATCTTGAACTTCCAACTCGCTGGGACCTGGTCGGTAAGCATAGGGTTGAGAGCATGTATTCCCTCGATAAGGAGTACTGACCGCCCACCAAGTTTCAGCCTCTTCCCGTTGAATTCCCTCATACCGGTCACGAAATTGAACTCCGGCACTTCCACTTCCTCCCCTCTAAGTAGTTTCAGGAGGTCTTTCTGAAGGTAGTCATGGTCCACAGTGTCGAAATTGTCGAAGTCAAAGGAACCGTCTGGGAGTTTGGGAGTGTCAAGGCGATTGACGAAATAGTCATCTGTCGAATACGAAATCGGATGAAGTCCGCAGGCTTTCAACTGAACGCTGAGCCTCTTGCAGAAAGTACTCTTTCCACTGCTTGTCGGACCGGTGATAAGGACAAGCTTCAATGGATTCTCCGGATCGCAGTGACGTTTCTCGATCTCCTCAGCGATCTGGACAATCTTCTTTTCCTGGAGCGCCTCGGCTATCTGGATAAGGTCGGACGCTGTGCCTTTAAGGATGGCTTCGTTGACATCTCCCACATTGCCGAGCCCCATTATGTCGTTCCATCTGCGCGACTCGTCAAAAACCTCGAATGTCTTGGGTTGCTCCAGGAAAGGTGCAAGGTCTTCGGGATGATGACGGTCTGGAACACGAAGCAAGATACCGCCACGGTAGAGACTGATGCTCCATGTCTTAAGATAACCGGCACTGGGGGCCAGTTCCGCATAATAATAGTCTGCAGTCCCTCCGAGTGTATAATAACTGATATAGACCTCCCCGCATGTCTCCAGAAGCTTTACCTTGTCGGTATTCCCTAAATCTCCGAATTTCCTGATAGCTTCTTCCACCTGCACCTCGTGGCGCCTGAACACGAGGTCCTGATCCACTATCTCCAGCATCCTGGCCCTGATGGCATCCACATCGGCTTCCGACAGGTCCGTACCGTCTCCTTTGTCCACAACGCAGTAATAGCCCTTTGAAATCGGACGTTTGATGACAAGGCTGCTTTCAGGGAAGAGGTCCCTGACTCCCTTGTACAACAGAAAGCAGAGTGAACGGCAGTAAAGGTTCCGTCCGATATAGGTCCGGTAATCCAGGAATTCCACGTCGAGGCTGTGATAGGCCCTGAACTTGAGTCCCTGAGCCACATTGTTGACCTTTGCAGCCAGGATGTCATAAGGTTTGTCAAATTCAAACTCCCTCGAGATCGAACCCAATGATGTTCCTTCCTCGAATTCCTTGGAAGTTCCAGTGTTCTTGCAGAAAATCTTGACCATGTACAAATATAGAACATTTTGAAGTGAAAAATTACAGGTTCCCACGCTGCATTTTCACTCAAAATACGTTTTTTTTGTATAGAATAATGTAAATCATAGAATATGAAGAATTTGCTCCCCTTGCTCAGGAGCGCTTCCATGGTTTTGGCCATGATGGCGGCGGCGTTCTGCGGCAACAAATTTCTTCAACAGTAGATTATCCTCACTACAGCTACAGAAGCTACCCTATGTCCGAAATCACCAGGGTAGACGGAGGAACAGCTCAGCACCATTTTCAAGCAGCTGAAGACCAATGGTTTCCCCAGCTATCTTGTAGTCGGGAAAGACGGTTCACGATCCGACACCTTCATCGGCTATCAGGACGAAATGCTATCTCTCCTGGACGAAGT
>JAGCWD010000055.1 GCA_017962025.1 Bacteroidales bacterium | reverse complement strand
CTTAGCTGAAATATTTTGATTTTTCTAGACCCCGTACTAGAATCGAAACAGGCTCAAAAACGCATATAATTTATTGAATATCAATTAATAATAAGCGGTCGCCATTGTCAAATCCATTCAACCCATTTCAGACCCGTTCAGCTCTTCGATTCCCGCCCGAGGCACGAAAAAAGACAGCGTCAAAGCTGTCTTTTTTTGCATTCCACATAGGGTGCGAGTCAAGGGAGAAGTGAAAATAGTTGCTTCGTTCTGATGAATTGCCCCTCTTGCGTGGCGGCAAACGTGGCAATAGCTGCCACGATGGCAATAGGAATCACAGACCAGAACACTGCCGGGGCTGCCAGAAAAAGAAGTATACCGGTCAGTTTATTAGCCCAAGTGTGAGGAAAACAGAATCGTTTGCAGACAACCAGTGCTGAAACCTGGTTTACAATCTTGATGAAGACAATCACCCCGGCCCAAGTCCACAGCCAAACAGGAATCTCCACCACCGGAATCAATTGGACAGCACAGCAGGCCACGAATACGATGTCGGAAACACTATCCAAAACAGCCCCTGCTTTAGTTTCCGCGTGGAGTTTCCTGGCCAGCCAACCGTCAACTATATCACTGATGCCACACAACGCATAGAGCACCCAGAATGGCCATCCTTTCACATCGCAAAACAGCAGGCTGAAGGAGCCTGCTATCCTTAGTGTTGATATGACATTCGGCAAATGCTTCATATCACTTCAATGTTCTAACTGTTAAAGATAATCATTATTCTCCGGACTCTATAGACCTTGATGGGTTTTCGGTCACTTCCGGTCGCCCATACCAAGATTTCTACGTTTCCGGCCGAGACAAATGGGATAAATATGTTATATTCGCATATTCAAACAGTATAAAGCAACCTATGAGTATTCGATTTGTTTTAGCGGCGTTGTCAGTCGCGGTCGCGGTGTCTTCCTGCGGCCCTGTAAAGTATTCATCTTCCGAGAATCTCGATTTGAAAAGCGTACCTGAGTATGCATTCATAGAGCCGGTGGCAGATATTCTTTATTATGACAGGAAGAACAAGCCTGTGTTTGATCCTGAATTTTCCGAAGAAGCTGCAGACCTCATAACCTCCATAGTATCTTCACAAAGGTATCCGTTCTCGGAGGTCATGCGCATGGATTATGACAAGTCGGACCGTGAAGTCCGTAAGTGGATCCAGAACATTGGTTCCGTCTCGACGTCTCGCCTGAGCAGGGTAAGGGTCCCCGGAGACCTCCTCGATGCGATTGACCGAAGCGGTCACCGTTATGGCGTCGTCATCTTCTCTACCGGTTATATCCGTTCCAGGGAGGCTATACGTTATGAGGAGAGGCAGGAGGCCATCGGAAACGTACTCGGAGCTGCCCTCGACGCAATATTAAACAAGAAAAACAAGGACGAAGATAAGAAGAAGTCAACATACGAGCCTTATTCGGATTCGAGGAACAAGACCCCTTATGACTGTAACATGTATTGCGTGGTGATAGACTCGGTCAGAGATGAGATCGTCCACTATATCCATCCAGTGCCGTTCCTTGAGAAAGATCCTCTCAACGGCAGGGATATGGATACCATGCTCAGCAGGTTGCTGAGAGATTTTTAGGGAAGTACTATATTGAACATATTGGTTTCTTGCAAAATGTTTTCTATATTGCAATACCATTAATAATCAATACCATGAACATCCTACTTACTTTGCTCTTCGGAGCCATCGCTGGCTGGCTTGCCGGTTTCTTTGTAGTCAAAGACAAAGGTGGCCTCATCTGGAACATCATCATCGGTCTTCTTGGCGGCTTTGTCGGTGGCTGGCTGCTGGGTCTCATTGGTGCAGGCGGATCCTTCTGGTCACAATGGTATGGCCAGATCGTCAGCGCCGTAATTGGTGCCGTGGTCCTTTTATGGGTCTGGAACCTGATCAAGAAAGCCCTGAAGTAAGGCTCTCCTGCTGCTGCGTACGCTATTTCTCTTTAGGATGCAGTTTCCTGTAGATCTTGAGCGTACCCAGTAAGCTTCCGAATTCGCTCTTGGAAATGTAGGTAGCGCGGACTAGGTCCCCGCTACCTTCATTTGGTATACTGAACTCCAGGAGATTCGAGGAAAGCAACTGCCTCCTTGTAACATTAACCTTGGTAAGATTGCCGTTGGGATATGCTACTGCAAAACAGCCGTCGAGTTCCATGGTTGAGAGTCTGGGCTTCTTGTAAAAGGCCTTGATTTCATTCATCTTTTCGATAGCCTCTTCCAGGGATTCTCCAAGAGGAATAAACAACTCATAGATAGGGTCGAAGTTAATCTGGAGTAGATCTACTCCAATACCCAGGTTACCAACAGAGAGATAGTAAACACGGGGATTCTCGTCGTTCATATAGAACACTTCCAGTTTTGTGTGGAAGACTTCAGCCTCTTCTGTTTCCAAGTCGGCGATCTCGATCCTTGGACGGAGGATGGATGAGTTCTGGGCGAATGCGAACAAGGTTACGCATACAAGAGCTAAAGATGTAATGATCCTTTTCATATTATGTTATTATCTACTTTTATGTTACTCTGAAGCAATAACCTTCATTCCTGAGGCCACTGCTCCGTTATCATCCAGTTTGAATACCATGAGCTGAGGATTTTCCTTGGTGAAGGGAGTCCAGGGACCGGCCTTTTCTTCGTTGGGATTGCCGGATGCTGCAAAATTGGTCCAGTATGTGATCATCTGCTCGGCAAGGTCATAGTCTCCATCAACGAACGGCCTCCAGCAGAAACGGAGCGACTTGAACATGTACCAGAGTTCCGATGAGTGGAAAGCTCCTTTCAGGACATCAGGACGGCCATCGGTCGGGAGCCTGCGGTCGAAATGGTAGGCATAGGCAGTGCCTCCGACTTTCTGCCTCTCCAGGCAGAAGCGGTCAATTCCGCTTGCCAGGGCACCCATGTCGTCAAGCGTACAGCCAATCATGTAAGGTACGTTGGCAATCCGGCCTTCCAAGGCTGCTTGGGAGAAGGTTTCTGAAAGAGCATAGTTGTCAATGACAGGGGCGGTCAATCCGACCAGGGCTTTACCGGTTTCAGCACGGAAACGCGAGACCATGGTAGGAAAGTCCTCAGCAGGTAAGGCACGCATCTGTTCCAGTGTGCTGCAGCCTGCCCAGTCCATCAATTCCTTTCCTGATTCCTCGGCAATTGAAAGGGGAGATCCTCCGAGAAGCTGGCTCTCCCTGATCCCTCCTCCGCTCTGGATGATGGCTCCTGCGATGAGATCCTTGGAAAGAGGTGATGTAACCAGAGTCTGGACGCTCATGGCTCCGGCGCTCTGTCCCATTATGGTTATCCGCTCCGGATCTCCTCCGAAAGCCTGGATATTATCTTTGACCCATTTGAGCGCAGCGATCTGGTCAAGCATGCCGTAATTTCCACTGACTCCTTCAGGACTCTCGGCACTGAGGGCAGGATGTGACAGGAAACCAAGCAATCCGAGACGGTAGTTGAAGGTAACGAGGACTCCACCATGGGCAGCCCATTCCTCGCCGTCCATTTCAGGCTCGAAGCCCCATCCGGCCACATATCCACCGCCATGGATCCATAATGTCACGGGAAGCTTGGCTTCTTTTTCTCCTGCTGCAGGAGTCCAGACATTCAAGTACAGGCAGTCCTCGCTGAATTCAGGGTCACCGTCGAAGAAGAATTCAGGAGTGTAGCCACCAGGGGTGTGAGGAGTCTGCCAGGCTGGATTGCCCCAGCTGTCACAGACCTTCAGGTTATTCCAATGCCTTACAGGTTGAGGAGCTTTCCAGCGAAGATCCCCCACTGGAGGAGCAGCGTAAGGAATGCCTTTGAAGACAGTGACCCCGGGAGTTTCAGTAGAAACACCCTTCACTAGCCCGCTTTCAATCCTGATTATTGGACCACCTGGCTTGCAGGAGATAATGGCAACCAAAACCAGGATGGCTGCAAATAACTTCTTCATGACTATTTTACATTCAGAACAACAACCGAAGCGGGAGGGAGAGTGACCTTAATAACCCGTCCCGAAGTCTTGAAATCCTTGAAAGCGGCAGGTGCCACGGAAGTCTTGCCACCGAAATCATTGTAAGACTTGACGGCTTCCAGCCCCTTGCCCTTGCCACGCAGGATTTCGCCAGTGACATTTGAAGGCTTCAGAGCGTCGAATTCGAGCTCTACTGTCTTGGTCTCAGTCACGGAAGGATTTGAAAGTGAGATGTGTACCGCATCAGACTTCGATGCGCTGACACTTAGTTGAGGGAATATCCTTCCTGCCTTTGAAACCTTCTCTCCGGCTGAGAAAACCACCGGAACCGAGGTGGCGTCCTGGTGGACATTGTACATCCTGAAGACATGATAGGTGGGAGTGAGGACTATCTCGGAACCCTTTGTCAGGATCATTGCCTGGAGCACATTGACCATCTGTGCGATATTGGCCATCTTGAGGCGTGATGTGTGCTTGTTGAATATGTCCAGTGACATGGCTGCCACCATGGCGTCCCTCATGCTGTTCTGCTGGAAGAGGTGGCCCGGATTAGTTCCGGGTTCCACGTCAAACCAGGTTCCCCATTCGTCTAGAAGCAGGTCGATCCTGTGACGGGGATCGTAAAGATCCATGATAGCCTCATGGTTCTTAAGGACTTCGTCGATTTCAACCGCCTTTGCGAGGATGTCGTAGTACTCATCTTCATCGAAGTCGGTGGCAGAGCCCTTGTGGCCCCAGTTCATCACGGTGTAGTAATGAAGGGAAAGACCGGAGACGTCGCTCCTGACTTTGTTCATCAGGACCTTTGTCCAGTTGTAGTCATAGTCGGAGGCACCGCTGGCGACCTTGTAGAGACGGTTGCCGTCATAATTCCGGCAGTAGGTAGCATATCTCTTGTACTGATCGGAGTAGAATTCAGGAGTCATGTTGCCTCCGCAACCCCAGCTCTCGTTTCCTACTCCCAGGTATTTCACCTTCCATGGATCCTTGCGACCGTTTGCTGCGCGCATTTCCGCCATGGTACCTCCTTTCGCGGTCATATATTCAACCCATTTGGCCAATTCCTGGACTGTTCCTGATCCCACGTTGCCGGAGATGTAAGGTTCGATACCGAGCATCTCGCAGAAGTTGAGGAATTCATGTGTGCCGAAAGAGTTGTCCTCCACGGTGCCTCCCCAGTTGGAATTGATCATCTTCGGTCGATTTGCGACAGGACCTATTCCGTCCATCCAATGATATTCGTCGGCAAAGCAGCCTCCCGGCCAGCGGAGTACAGGCACCTTGAGGTTTCGGATAGCTTCCACGAGGTCCTTCCTGTAGCCATCCACATTGGGAATCGGCGAGTCCTTTCCTACCCAGATCCCATCGTAGATACACCTTCCAAGATGTTCGGCGAACTGGCCATAGATCTCCTTGGGGATTACCGGTTGGTCCGCGGCGTTTTCATGGACAGCAACCTTGACTTGGGCGAAAGAGACAAGGCAGATGATGGCTGCTAGCAATGTGGTCAGAGTCTTTTTCATGGTATCAATAGTATTTCTTTTCCTGTCGGTAGAGGGCTATGAATATGAATATCAGCACGGTAAATGCCCAGAGGGACGATCCCCCGTAACTGAGCAAGGGAAGAGGAATGCCGATCACCGGCATGAGTCCGATGGTCATTCCGATGTTGATGAACAGGTGCATGAATATGCATGCGGCTACACAGTACCCGTAAATCCTCGTAAAGGCCTCCCTGCTCTTTTCAGCATCCACAATTATCCTCCAGATCAGGAAGACGTACAGAAGGATCACCACAAGGCAGCCCAGGAAACCCCATTCCTCCCCGACGGTGCAGAAAATGAAATCGGTACTCTGCTCCGGCACGAAACCGAAGGTGGTCTGAGTCCCATTGAGAAACCCTTTTCCCTTGAATCCTCCCGAGCCGATCGCAATCATGCTCTGGTTGACGTTGTAACCCACTCCGGAAGGATCCTCCTTCATGCCCAGCAGTATCTCGATTCTCTTCCTCTGGTGGTCCTGGAGGATGTTGTTGAATATGAAATCAGTGGAGAAGATAAGGGCTATACCGGCCATCAGTCCGAGTGCTGAGAGGGATATGTACCTTTTGCGCTCACGGTATCCCTTGAACAGGAAATACGGAAGCGCACAGATGGAAATCCCGATAAGTATGTACATGGGCTTGACCTTTCCCAGGAAACTCTCCGGAGGAACAGTCTTTCCAAGAGTCCAAGGAAGAAGGCAGAACAGCAGCAGAAGCCCCATGTTGATCCAGAATAGGGCTCCGATCTTTCCGGAACTAACAGCGGCAGAAATCATCACTATGCCGATAAGCACCAGTAATGACACATAGGGTGAGGCTGTCAGTGTCAGGATGAACAGAAGAATGGCCATCCCTATGCTGAACAGCCACCATCCGGAGAAGCCTTCCCTGTACATCACGAATATGAAGCCGGCATAGACCAATGCCGAACCGGTCTCGCTTTCTGCAAGGATTACCAGCATGGGCACTCCGATGATGATAGCCGTCAAAAGGAAATCCTTCAGTCTGGTGATCTTGTAGTTGGTCTGGCTCATCAAGGTGGCCAGAAGCAGGGACGTAGTAATCTTTGATATCTCCGCCGGTTGGAATTTCACGGGACCGAACTCGAACCACGAATGCGAGCCCTTAACGTCCTTGGAAACGAATATCACTACTACCAATAATCCCAGGACGACCAGATACAATGGCAAAGATGCGCTTTCCCAGAACTGGGGATTTATCACGAAGAGTATAATTGCGGCCAGGACGAAGGCGGTCAGGATCCAGACGAACTGTTTTCCGCAGCGGAAATTGAAATCCAGGATGCTGGACGGCCCTTCAGAATGGATGGAGGCGTAGATGTTTATCCAACCGATGACAATCAGAAGCAGGTAGGAGATTACCAGCTTCCAGTCAATCGACTGCTTGACGCCCCTGTCTGAGAAATTGCCCATGTCCTGCCTTAATTGTAAGCCTTAACCCTTGACATCAGGTTGCCCTGCATAACCCTTTGTTCGAGATCCGGCCTTGAGGTCTCTCCATTGAGATACTTTTCGATGAGTAGAGAGGCGATAGGTGCTGCCCAGGTGGCACCGAAGCCGGCATTCTCCACATAAGCCGCAACGGCTATCTTTGGATCGTCCATTGGAGCGAAGCAGATGAATACGGAATTGTCAGCTCCCCTCGGGTTCTGGGCGGTACCTGTCTTTCCACAGATGTCAAGACCTTTGACTTCGGCGATTGCCGCTGTACAACCGGTACCTGGACCGTTGTTGACAGCCCTCCACATTCCCTTGATCACCTTCTTGAAGTTTGTGGTGTCGACCATCGTGTACTGTCTCTCGTAGAACCGGTCTTCGATCTCAACTCCTTCTGAAGCCTTCACAATGTGAGGAATCTTGTACCATCCCCTGTTTGCAACCGTGGCAGCCAGGTTGGCGATCTGGAGAGGAGTAACTCCCACCTCTCCCTGTCCGATGGAGATGGAGATGATGGTGGTGAATTTCCATCCCCCTTTTCCGTAGCGCTTGTTGTAGAGTTCCGATGTCGGCAGGGTTCCACCCAACTCGGCGGGAAAGTCGCTTCCCAGTTTTCTGCCGAATCCGAAACTTTGGACATAGTCATGCCACTTGTCCAGGGCTTCGTCGATGTTCTTGTACTTCTTGTTCTCCAGGATGTTCTTAAGGACATAACAGAAAAAGCCGTTGCAGGACATCATGATTGCCTCTTCGAGCTTGAGAGGCGAGCGGTGTGAGTGGCAGCCCAGTTTGTGGCTTCCGAAATGATAGCCCTGGTAGCAGGGATATGCCATCTCCATGTTGAGGGTGCCTTCCTGAAGGCCGATCAGTCCGTTTACCAACTTGAAGACTGATCCGGGAGGATATGGAGCCTGGACCGCCCTGTTGAACATGGGCTTATGCGGATCTTTGATAATCTCGTTGTAGTGTTGGCTTATGTCGGCAAGCATGCTGACATCCACACCCGGGCTGGACACAAGGGAGAGGATCTCTCCAGTCTTGGGTTCTATCGCCACAAGGCTTCCGACCTTGTTCTGCATCAGCTGCTGTCCGTACTGCTGGAGATCGGCGTCGATGGTGGTGACTATGTCATGTCCCGGGACGGCCTCCTTATCCATCTCGCCGTCCTTGTAGCGCTGCTCTATCTGGTTTTTGGAATTACGGAGATAGATGTGATAACCCTTTTCTCCGCGAAGGTCTTTTTCCCTTGCCGCCTCTATACCGGTCTTTCCGGCATAATCGCCCGGACGATATTCACCGGGATGCGCCTCTATGTATTTCTGGTCCACTTCGGACACGTAGCCGAGTAGGTTTCCTCCGGCATTGACAGGGTAGTCACGGATGCTTCGCACCTGGCCCCTGAAACCCGGGAAATTGTACTGGAGTTCAGCGAACTTCATGTAGGTCTCGGGCTTTATCTGCTTGAGCATCACCATGCTCTGGTAGCCGATCTTCTTTTTGTTCTTCTCGTACTCGGCCATCTTGTCGCGGATGAAATCCGGAGCGACATCGAGAGTGGAGGCGAGAAGGAGGGTGTCGAAAGGGCTTACTTCCCTGGGAGTGACAAGGATGTCATAGGTAACCTTGTTGCTGACTATGATCTTTCCGTTCCGGTCGTAGATGATTCCACGCGTCGGGTAGATTATGTCATAGACCATCGAATTGTTCGACGCGTTGATCTTGTACTTGTCTTCTACGATCTGGATGTAGAACAACTTGCACAGGATGATGACGGCGACCGCCACCAATCCTATCAGCAGGATCCTGCTCCTGTTGTTACCTTCTGTCGTCATAGCTCAGAAGGTTCACTAAAAGGATGGACACCAGGTAACTGGCAAGGAGTGAAATGCCGAACTTTGTTCCGAGGAACCAAAGTGGCCTTGTGCCGGCGCTGTCAGCGAGGATGTAGATTGCCAGGAACAGTGCCGTGACCAGTATGATAGCGAAAGAGATCCTTGCGAAACCGTATTTCTTGATGCTCAGGTTCTCTTTCTGCTCGAAAGGTTCGACCCCGAAGATTGTTCCGATCAAGGTCTTTCTCAAGAATGCTACTGGTACAAGTGACAGGGCGTTTATTCCAAGGGTTCCTTCGGCGAACAGATCCACTGCCAGTCCGGTTGCGAATGCAATTACCATCGCCCAGAAAGTGTCCACTTTGGTAGGAAGCAGGAGCACGATTGCCGGCAGTATGGTCAGCATGGCCAGCGGGGTGAAGTGGAAATAGTTGCTCAGGATCATCTGGGCTATCACCATCAGGATGTAGGTAAAAGTGAATGACTTTCTCATTTCTTCACCTCCTTTTCCTTTTCCTCGATCTCGGCTATCTCCGAAAGCCGGGTGTTTTCGATTATGGTGACGTACTTCAGCGCGCTGTGGTCCTGGAACAACTTGACGCTGATCTCATTCGTGGCTCCGTTGATGACCTTTGCCTCGCCTGCTATGCCGAGTGGGATGTCAGGAGGAAAGATTGCTGAATAGCCGCTCGTGTAAACAGTATCTCCGGGGTTGTACTTGAACTGGAGAGGGATTTCCTTGAGCAAGGCGCCATCAGTGTGAAGCCCGTCCCAGGCCAGGGGACCGACTGCTCCCGAAGTATCCAGCCTGGCGCTGATGTTAAGCTCCTTGTTGAGGAAAGAAATCGCGAATGAATAGTGCTTGCTCACTGCATCCACGATCCCTATGACACCCTTCGAATAGATGATTCCCGAATTCTCGACAACACCGTCCTCGCTGCCCTTGTCCAGGATGAGGTAATTGTGCTGTGAACTGGTGCCCGATTTTATGATGGTCGCAGGGATGTACTTGAAACCATTGTCACCAAGGACAGGCATAAACGCAGGATCGGCTTCGAGGGCTGCCTGTTCGTATCCCCGGACAACTGCTTTAAGCCTTTCGTTCTCAAGGGCCAGATCGTCGTTCTGCTTCTTCAGGGAAAAATAATTCCCGACGGCCTGGGTGGCACCCCAGGTCTTTGCCATGAAACCATGCGACAACCGGGCGAACCAGAGTCTTTGAAGTTCGCTGTTGTGTGAGAGCATGGAAAGAGAGGCGATCTCCAGCAAAATGAAAACCGCGGCACTGAAGATTTTGCTTACGACAGGTCTTTCCTTGGGCATTACCTCATGAGGAATGAGTAGTTCGAAGTCTTTTTGAGAGCTATGCACGTTCCCCTGGCCACTGCCCTAAGCGGGTCTTCGGCGACATGGAACTGGATGTTCACCTTGTCAGTGAACCTCTTGGCGAGTCCGCGGAGCAGGGCTCCTCCTCCGGAGAGGAATATTCCATTCTCAACAATGTCGGAGTAGAGCTCAGGGGGAGTCTGCTCGAGGACATGAAGTATGGAAGCCTCAAGCTTGGCGACACTCTTGTCGAGGCAATGGGCGATCTCCTGGTAAGTGACTGTAGCTTCGACAGGATGGGCAGTCATAAGGTTCGGACCGTTTACCACGAAGGGCTCGGGTTCTTCGTCCAAGTCGGGAATGACAGCACCGACTGCAATCTTGATCTTCTCCGCAGTGGTTTCACCAATCCTGATGTTGTGCTGCTGGCGCATGTAGTACTGGATGTCTGTGTTGAACACATCACCTGCAGTCTGTATGCTTTCCTGTTCCACTATGCCACCGAGAGAGATCACTGCTATCTCAGCTGTACCACCGCCGATGTCAACGACCATGTTACCCTTCGGGGCCTCAACGTCAAGACCGATTCCCAGGGCTGCGGCCATAGGCTCGTAAATCAGATAGACATCTCTTCCTCCGGCATGCTCGCAGGAGTCGCGAACAGCCCTGATTTCAACCTGGGTACTACCCGAAGGGATTCCGACGACTATCTTGAGGTTGGGGGAGAAGAGGCTTTTCTTCTTGTTGTTGACCTGCTTGATGAAGCCCTTGATCATCATCTCCGCCGCATTGAAGTCTGCGATGACTCCGTTGCGAAGCGGGCGGATGGTCTTGATCCCGGGATTGGTGTGCTCATGCATCAGCTTGGCCTGCTGGCCGATGGCGATGCACTTCTGGGTGTTGTTGTCAATTGCCACTATACTCGGCTCGTCAAGCACCTTTTCGTCATTGCGGAAAATGACGGTGTTGGCGGTACCGAGGTCCATTGCTATTTCTTGGGTAAGAAACGAAAATGCCATAATAATTCTTATCTATTCAAAAGTCTGTAAATATACAAAAAAAGTTATATTTGTGAGGAATATATGACCAGGGGAAACAAAATATTGATCGTCATGGCGGCTGGAAGCGGAACCCGGATGGGAGCATCTGTTCCGAAGCAGTTCCTTGACCTTGGCGGCAAGCCTGTCCTTCGCAGGACCATTGAAACCTTTGTATCCGCAGTGCCGGACATCAAGGTGATAACGGTTCTTCCGAAGGAACATATTCCTTTTTGGAAGGAGTATTGCGTCGCCAATGACTTCAACTGTCCCCAACTCCTTGTCGCAGGTGGTATTACACGCTTTCATTCTGTAAGGAACGCTCTTGAGAAGGTTCCGGATGGCGCTATTGTAGCCATTCACGATGGAGTGAGGCCCCTGCTATCCCAGAAACTGGTTAGCGGAATGTTTTCAAAGATGGAAAAGGGGAAGATCCATGCATTGATTCCCGTAGTACCCTCTGTCGACACCCTGAAGGTGCTGGACAGAACGGTCTCCGGAGAACTAACCGATTCCGGAGAAGGGATTGACAGGAGTCGCGTTTTCGGTGCCCAGACTCCCCAGATGTTCCTGTCCGGGGACATCAAAGCCGCATATTCACAAGCCTTTGACACATCTTTCACAGATGATGCTTCCGTCGCCAGTAAAAAAGGAATACCTCTCTCCTTCTGCGACGGAGAGAGGTACAATTTTAAACTGACTTCACCTGAAGACCTCGCACTCGCGAGGATGATTATCTCTTCTTGGCCTCGATAGGAGTCTGGTAGCTCGTGTTTTTGTAGTCTTTGACCCAGACCTGGCGTTCAATCGCCTGGTCAAGTGAGATCATGGTTTCAGTCGACTGGATGTAGGGGATCTTCTGCATCGTGTTCAGAAGTACTTCCATTAGGTGATCGTTGTCAAAACAATAAACCTTTACGAGCAAAGCAGCGTTTCCGGTCACGAAATGACATTCGACAATCTCGGCTATCTTCTTGAGATTCGCCACCACTTCGGGGTACTTGTTAGCTTCCGAAAGAGTGACGCTGATGAATGCGCAGACATTCAGTCCCAGTGCCTGAGGTTTGACGAGTAGACGCGATCCGGTTATGACTCCATTCGCCTCCAAACGTTTAACCCTCTGATGGATAGCGGCTCCGGAGACACCGCATTCGCGGGCAATCTCCAGGAAGGGCATCCTGGCATTGTTCACAAGGAAAGACAAGATTTTCTGATCGATCTGGTCGATGTGATAAGTTGCCATTACTTTCAGTTTATAACTTTGTAACGGCAAATTTAAAGAAATAATTCAAAAAATCAAGATTTCTTGAAACGTCTGCGACCTTTTTCTGATGGTTTGGAATTGTTAATCAATTTCAAACACTCCTCTTCGCTGAGTTTGGAAACGTCGGTTCCTTTTGGAATCCTGAAGTTAGATCCAGCGTGCTTGATGTAGGGTCCGTAACGTCCGTTGATGACCTGGATGTCAGAATCCTTGTACTCGACAAGAACGGGAGTTGCCGAGGTCTTGTCCATGCCCTGGTTTATTATTTCCATGCATTCTTCCAAGGTAATCTTCAAAGGGTCATTTCCGCGTGGCAGGGAGAAATTCTTGTCGCCATACTTCAGGTAAGGTCCGAAACGTCCCTTCATGGCCACTATTTCGATCCCTTCATAAGTACCGACTGTCCTCGGGAGCTGGAAAAGCTTCATGGCGTCGGACAAAGTGATGCTTTCGATGAGCTGTCCCTTCCCAAGTGATGCGAACTGGGCATTTTCACCTTCTCCTTTCTGGATGAACGGGCCGAATTTTCCGAACTTGGCAACGAACGTGTTACCCTCCTCGTCAGTACCCAGCTCGCGTGAAACGTGGCTGAAGTTACCATCATGAAGGACCTCGTCGACCTTCTTGTGGAAAGGAGTGTAGAACCTTCCGATCACATCATTCCAGACCATTTTCCCGCTCGCGATCTGGTCGAAATCCTCCTCGACGTTGGCGGTGAAGTCATAGTCCATGATTTCGGTGAAGTTCTTTTCAAGATAGTCAGTAACTATCATTCCGATCTCCTGGGGAAGCAGCTTGCCCCTTTCAGCCCCGATGGTTTCAGTCTTTGTTGTCTCTGAAACGGTGTTGTCCTTGAGCGAGAGATCCTGGACTTGCACCTTGCGCCCTTCCTTGTCTCCCTTCACTATGTAGCCGCGGCCTGAAGTCAGGGTGCTGATGGTTGTGGCATAGGTCGAAGGCCTGCCGATTTCCAGTTCCTCGAGCTTCTTCACAAGTGTGGCTTCTGAATATCTCGGAGGGGCTGCAGTGAACTTGCACTCAGCCTTGATGACCTTCCTTTCCATGATGGTTCCCTCATCGATGTCGGGGAGGATGACATCTCCGTCTTCTCCTGTCTCCTGGTCATCGGTGCTCTCCATGTAAAGTTTCAGGAAACCGTCGAACAGGACCTGGGTGGCCTGTACGGTGAATAATTCCTCCCTCTTGTCCGAGGAAACTTTCATGGTGGTCAGAAGCACTTTCGCATCAGCCATCTGGGAAGCTACGGTACGTTTCCAGATCAGGTTGTAGAGCTTCTTTTCCTGGGCGGTGCCTTCTATCTCAGTGTTCTCGATGTAGGTCGGGCGGATGGCTTCATGGGCCTCCTGAGCACCTTTGCTGCGGGTCTTGAACTGGCGGGTGTGATGATACCCGGCTCCGAATGTCTCGGTAATATATTTCTTAGCCGTTCCGAGTGCGAGTGTGGACAGGTTGGTCGAGTCGGTTCTCATGTAAGTGATGAGACCCCTTTCATAGAGCGACTGAGCAATCCTCATCGTCACTCCCACCGGGAAATGAAGCTTCCTTGCAGCCTCCTGCTGGAGGGTTGAAGTGGTGAACGGGGGAGCCGGATTCCTCACGGCTTCCTTCTTATCGATTTCAGACACCTTGAATTCTGCACCGATGCAGTCGGACAGGAAGGTCCTGGCTTCTTCGATGTTTTTGAACTTTGTGTCCAGCAAGGCTTTAACCTTGACTGAGGAGGGGTGTCCCTTGGGATGGAAGGTGGCTTCAACCTTGTAATATGGCTCATTCTTGAAAGCCATGATTTCCTTCTCCCTTTCGACGACCAGCCTAAGGGCGACGGATTGTACACGACCTGCGCTGAGTTTCGGCTGGATCTTTCTCCAGAGAACAGGGGACAGTTCGAATCCTACAAGCCTGTCAAGCACCCTGCGCGCCTGCTGGGCGTTCACGAGATCCATGTCGATGTCCCTTGGGTTCTTGACAGCTTCGGTTATTGCATTCTTGGTAATCTCTGGGAAAACGATCCTTCTGGTGTTCTCCTTCTTGAGTCCGAGAGTCTCGAAAAGGTGCCAGGAAATGGCTTCTCCTTCACGGTCGGCATCAGATGCGAGCCATACGGTAGATGCGGATTCGGCAGCCTTGCGGAGTTCCGAAACCACTTTCTTCTTATCGGAGGGGATTACATATTCAGGGGTGAAATTCTTTTCGACATTGACGCTTAGCTTCTTGTCCTGAAGGTCCCTGATGTGTCCGAAACTGGACTTCACCATGTAGTCGTTTCCAAGGAATTTCTGTATGGTCTTGGCCTTGGCCGGAGACTCGACGATTACTAGATTGTCTGCCATGTTGTTCTGTTTAGCAAGTTGTTCATAGATAGTTTGAAGATTCAGACTGCAAAGTAAACCACAAACCGGGCAATTTTCCAAATTTTGTTATAAATTTGTCTTTATTATGACTCAAGAGACAAGAAAGAAGATCACCAAGTGGTTCTGGATCCTGATAACGTTTCCGGTCCTGTTCCTGTTGTTCTTGATCCTGCTCGTCTGGATGTTCGCCGACATCCCTTCATTCAAGGAATTGGAGAACCCTGACAGCAAGCTTGCTACGCAAGTAATAGCAGAAGGAGGAGAGGTTCTCACTACCTTCCATATAGAAAACAGGACGTTCGTAACCTACGAGGAGCTTTCACCGAATATCGTTCATGCCGCAGTCGCCACCGAGGATGTACGTTTCTACCGTCATTCAGGAATAGATTTCAAGGGCCTGGGCCGAGTCTTTTTCAAGACCATCCTGATGCGGAATTCCAGTCAGGGAGGTGGCAGTACCATCACCCAGCAGCTGGCCAAAACCCTATATCCACGAAAGGAGATGGGGCGCAAGGTGCCCGGAATCTATCACATGAAGATGGTCTGGACCAAGCTTAAGGAATGGATTACTGCTGTCAAGCTTGAGAGGGACTACACCAAGGACGAGATCATGACCATGTATCTCAACTCCATCTTTTTCGGCAGCAGTGCCTATGGAGTCCGTTCAGCATCAGAGACCTTCTTCGGCAAGTCACCATCAGAGCTGACGGTGGAAGAGAGTGCAATGCTTGTGGGCATGGTCAACAAACCCACAAGGTACAATCCTGCTATCAACCCAGACAAGGCTTTGTCCAGAAGGAACTTCGTTATCGGTCAGATGGAGAAGGCCGGCTACATAAACAAGGCCCAGAGGGATTCCATATGTGAGATCCCTATCACCTTGAATTACGAAGTCCAGGATCACAATGCCGGCAGGGCCCCTTATTTCAGGGATATGATCCGCAGGGTGATGACTGCCAAGAAACCTCACCGCTCGGACTACAAGGTGCGGGAGGAATTCTCTGCTGATTCCCTGGCATGGGAGAACGACCAGCTTTACGGATGGATCGAAAAGAACCGGAAGACCGACGGGTCGCAGTACGACCTTGACAAAGACGGTCTCAGGATCTACACTACCATCAACTACAAGATGCAGAAATACGCTGAGGAGGCTGTTGCCGAGAGGATCAAGTCCCTTCAGGCCGATTTCATGAAGGATCTCAAGTACAAGACCAACGCCCCGTTCTCCAATGACATCGACGAAGCCACCAGGAACCGCCTGATGAACCAGGCACGAAGATGGAGTGACCGCTGGCGCATGCTCAAGAACGACGGCAAGACCGAGGCCCAGATACTCAAGTCCTTCTCGGAGCCTGTGAAGATGCGCGTTTTTGCCTATAACAAGAATGGTTTCATAGACACCCTGATGACACCGGATGACTCCATCCGTTATTACAAGTCTATGCTCAGGACAGCATTCGTAGCCATGGAGCCCGGTACCGGACATGTGAAAGCCTATGTCGGAGGTCCGAACTACAGGTATTTCAAGTACGACAACGTAAGTCAGGGAAAGCGTCAGGTCGGTTCCACTATCAAACCGTTCCTCTACACTCTGGCAATGCAGGAGGGTATGACCCCCTGTGACAAGGTGGTTGACCTTCCGCAGACTTTCGAGGTGCCCGGTGGTACTACCTGGACTCCGAGAAGTACCGATGCTGAGAAGTGGATAGGCAAGACCGTAACCCTGAAATGGGGACTCACCAACAGTTCCAACAACATCTCTGCTTACCTGATGAAACAGTTCGGTCCTGCTGCAATGGCTGATATGATGCGCAGGATGGGTATCCAGAGCCATATCGACGAGGTCCCTGCGCTTTGTGTCGGTCCTGCCGACATTTCCCTATGGGAGATGGTTGCTGCCTACAACACCTTCCCTTCCAAGGGGGTATATGTCGCTCCCCTCTTCGTGACCAGGATTGAGGACAGCAAGGGTAATGTCATCAGTGAGTTTACCACGCGGAGGCGTGAGGCCATCGGAGAGAACACGGCATACCTCATGGTCAACCTGATGCAAGGCGTCGTCCAGGGCGGAACTGCGAGCAGGCTGCGCTACCGCTATAACCTCATGGGTGAGATCGCCGGAAAGACCGGTACCACCAATGACAACTCCGACGGATGGTTCATAGGCTACACTCCCACTCTCGTGGCAGGAGTCTGGACCGGAGCCGAGGACCGTCAGGTCCATTTCCAGTCCGGTACGCTCGGTCAGGGAGCCAACATGTCGTTGCCGACATGGGGTATATTCATGCAGAAAGTGCTGGCTGACGGGACCCTTGGAGTAAGGGCAACTGATAAATTCGCCGCTCCTGCCGGTGTCGTGGAAGGCCTTGGCTGCACTGGAAGTGACGATGAGGTCTCCGAACAGCAGGACAGGATTGAGGATTATTATTTTGAATAGCTTTTGAATATGGGCAAGTACAACAAGATTGCGGTAATCTACGGAAGTGACTCCTCCGAGTGGGAAGTTGCATGCCGCAGTGGAGAATTCGTTGCATCCCGCATCGACGGGAACCAGTACGATGTCTATGAGATATTCGCCCGCTTCGGGAAATGGCAGCTTGTGGCCATGAAGAAGAAGGATGCCATGAGGGTTCCTTTCCCTGAAGGTGCCAGGCCCGAAATCGACAAGACGGATTTCTCCGTCAAGGTCTATGGCGAGAAGGTCAAGTTCGACTTTGCCTACATCATGCAGCATGGAGTGCCCGGGGAGAACGGACTCATGCAAGGCTATTTCGAAATGATCGGTGTCCCATTCAGCACCTGCAGTGCTTTCGTCTCAGCGGTTGCTTTCGACAAGTTTGTCTGTAAAAGCTATCTGAGGGATGTGGATTTCGTAAAATGTGCTCCTGACGTGTTTGTACGCAATGGAATGGATCCCGAAGACGTTGCCGGAAAAGTGGCGGCGAAGCTATCGTTCCCAGTGTTCGTAAAACCGACCAATGCCGGATCCAGTTTCGGAATCAGCAAGGTTACCAAAGCCGAGGACATTCCGGTGGCCATTAATTTCGCTTTCTCCGAAGGCCCCATGGCTATCATCGAGCAGGGAATATCCGGTCGTGAGATGACTTGTGCGGCCTATTCCGACTCCGAAGGGGTCAAGGCCCTTCCGGTCATTGAGATAGTCACCGATAACGACTATTTCGACTACGATGCGAAATACAATGGCAGCAGCAAGGAACTCTGTCCAGCTCCTATTGACGAGAGTGTTTCCGACCACATCAAGGAGGTAACCGTCAAGATCTATTCACTCCTTGGCTGCAAAGGCCTGGTCAGGATAGACTACATTCTCAGCGACGACGGACTTTACTTCCTTGAGGTCAACACTATTCCAGGAATGACCAGCGCATCCCTTGTCCCTAAGATGGTCAGGACAGCCGGGATTGACATAACAGATTTCCTTACCGGAATAATTGAGAATTCCTGATGCTCCTCAAAGATTTCCTAAAGGAGGGAGCGGCTCGACTCGAATCATTCTATCCGGCCCGTGAGGCCATGAATATCATGCTGATACTCTGTGAGGAGAGGATCGGCACGAAGAGGTTTACCCATCTGGTCGAACCGGATTTTTCAATTAATGACGGGGATTTACCAAGATTGAAGGCAGACCTGGAGAGACTTTCTTGCGGAGAGCCGATACAATACGTTCTGGGTTATGCCGATTTCTGCGAATTCCGTTTCACGGTTACTCCGGATGTGCTTATCCCAAGGCCGGAGACAGAACTATTGTGCAAGGAAGCGATAAGGGTACTTGGAACGGTTCCAAAGCCAAGGGTCCTTGACCTTTGTACGGGTTCAGGATGCATAGCCTGGACTATTGCCCTGAATATCCCAGGATCTGTAGTCTTTGGTACAGATATTTCCCAAGAGGCACTTGAAGTTGCTGCCGGGCAGGAGTTTTCTTCAGAACTTGAAGAGACCGGTGCGTTGGCCCCGGTTTTTATCAAAGCTGATCTTCTGGGGGATGAAAAGGCTCTTGGACAAGCCGGTTTCGACCTGATAGTCAGTAATCCTCCGTACATCAAGGAATCCGAGAAGGCTTTAATGAGTCCTAATGTGCTGGATTTCGAACCGTCTTCAGCTCTGTTCGTTCCAGACGATGACCCCTTGTTATTCTACCGGCACATAGCCAGGTGGTCAAGAATCCTCCTATCACCCGGAGGCAGGGGAATGGTGGAAATCAATGAGCTCCTTGGAGAGGAAACAAAGAGTCTGTTCGCAGAAGCCGGATTTGAAGAAGTCATAATTGTCAAGGACTTTTACGGGAAAAACCGTTTCGTTTCCTTCGGGAAATAAGCCCTCCGAGGTTCCTGGAATATATTTATGGATTAGCCGTTGGATATTTTGTCCAACGGCTGTTTTTTCGTCACTTTGCTTCCGTAGAAATTTAAACTTATTCATCATGAAAAACTTAATTATTACTCTTGCAGCAGCCCTTTGCCTCTTCTTCTCGTGCGACGATGTGTCCAGGGAAGAAATGCTCTCCTCGAACGGAACCACAGATTCCGGAATGATCCTTCAGGTAACCCCCGAGTCCGTGGCCAGGATGCTGTCCAACCTGCCGCTGACTTTAGCTCAAATCTCCGAAGTAAAGAAAGCAGTTGATGCCTCTTCCGCGAACGGTTATGACGAGGAGTATCCTTTTTCTCTGGTATTTTCTTCTCCCGGAACCGGTGTTGGAGAAGAACCAGGTACTACAAAAGCCGCTGAGGACCCTCTTTCATTAGGGAACCTCATCCGGGAAAGAGTATCAGGTTCAGCGACCAGGTCAGATGATTTCATCGGTGAATTGGCCTCCTCCGATCTTCAGATTTATTGGCCATATTCAGATTTCTGGGATGAAAAGTCTGTTCCAGTAATTACATTTATTCCTTCCGACGGCAGAGAGAGCAACGCAGGCTTTACAACCGAAACTCTGCCGGATGGTTCGCGCATCGTTAAGGTAATAATGGTTGACGAGGCTTATGCCATGACCCATCCGGTCTGGGTGGTTAACTTCAACCAGGATTCCGGAGCGATTACTCCTCAGATGCTGGCAAAGAAGTACGCACCAGTGAGTGAAACCAGGGCGACAACCAGTTCCAAGACCCTCAGGCTGAAAGAATTCAAGGCTCACAGACAGTATGATCCATGGCTCTCAGGTGGAAGTGAGTTCTTTATCAAAATTGGCTCGCTGAAGGCATTTAAGGCCGATGTTGTCGCAGATCTCAAACTTTACAATCCGGAAATCACCGACCTGATGATAAAGATCAAAAGGGGGCAGGTCGGGAAGGCTCTTCGTTACAACACGATCCTGGTCTCGGACTGGTCTGAACAGCTTAATGAAAGCGCTTTTATGCTTACAGAAGATGACGGAGGCAAGATGACTACCTGGAAGGCTTCAGGGACCGTGAAGATCAAGTCCAAGTCCTATGGTTTCGAGGTGGAGCTTCCCTACCACCGAAACGATGACATAGTCTGGCGCGGAAAGCTCTCATCCGGCTATTTCCAACGCTACAACGGTCTTCCCAACCGCCTCGGTGATGTCTCTGTCACCTTTTCCTTCGATTAGCCTTTTGAGACGGTCATTTCACAGGCGGCACAGTCGAAGTCGAGGCGGTAACGCTTGCCGTTATTGACCAGAAATAGGGGACCGGTGGTCCGAGTATCTTTCAGGCAGAGGCCGAGCTCGTGGCGGATGCAGTATTTGCTCCGCATGAGTTCGGCTTCTTTCTTATGTGACAGTTCAAAGGCCTCCTCAACAGTTTCTGCACCGAATCTGCGATAGATACTTTCTGAAACTTTGTTGGAGATGTTTGACTTATAGGTTATGTTTCCAGGAACAGTGACTGGCGGCGTGTCAGACTTATTTACCGGTCCAGCCATCGGGATGGCATTGCAAGGCATGGAATCCAGCCGTGAGGCAATGTCCCGTCGGATGCCATTGATTGCTGCAGCGGAGAGGAACGGCAGTTTCCCATCTGGTATTTCAAGGCCGGAAAGGGTAAAGGAATATCTTCCCGTCACCTTTTCGATCTGGGACTTGAACATAGCCTTCATCCTCTCGATGTTAGTCGCCTCCTGTTCTCCTGCTTCAAAACCAAATTCCACAGTTCTTCCATCCTGACTTGATGCAGCTATTATGATCAAGTACCCCGGGGACTCCTCCGAACTTAGGCGATACTCAGCCGCATCGAAGCGAGGATGGACTCCGCCGGGTTCGGAAGGAGCCCCGGCAAACCTATGGAGAACAGTACAATTGACTTCGACAGGTATCAGGCGCTTCGGAAGATTTGCCTCCATCTCCTTTTCGAAGGCGGTATCAAGGTTGCGGTAGATCCTGGCACCTACATAGAGTTCCGGAACTACCTTGGAATTGATCATTGCACCACGGCAGGTGCCCCCTCGGAAACCGACAATTGAGTTATGGTCCTTGGAGACGAAGGAGAATCCGTCTCCGTTATGGAGTTGGGTGGCAGGATTGTCCAGACTGACAATTATCTGCATGGTCTCCGATGACTTTGGATAGATCACTCCCTTAGCTCTTGGATCTCCCTGCTTGATCGTGGATACTGTTCCGATGAGTTCCCCGACTGACTTCGGGGTGTCCATCGAGGACCATCTTCCCCGTTTGCCGTCAATGAAAAGCTGTGTGTATCCCCTGTTGAAAGTCTTTCCCAAATCGGGAGTGAAACCCCCTTCCACCTTGCCGAAGGAAGCCCGGCGATAAGTCCCCGGATGCTTTGCCACCAACTCATCCAGGGCTTTAGAATAGGCTTTTACGACATTCCTGACATAAGAGATGTTTTTGAGCCTTCCTTCTATCTTGAATGAACATATTCCTGCTCCGGCCAGGTCTTCAAGCCTATCCAGGAGATTGTAGTCCTTCAAGGACAACAACGCCTTGTCCTTCACGAGGGTTTTTCCGCTACCGTCCACCAGGTCGTAAAGCGACCGGCAGGCCTGGATGCATGATCCGCGGTTTGCGCTTCTTCCTTCGATCGATTCCGACATGTAGCACTGGCCGCTGTAGCAGACGCACAGCGCCCCATGGACGAAGAACTCCAGTTCGCAATCCACCGCCTCCCTGATTGCCTTTATTTGTTCAATGGAGAGTTGTCTTTCCAGGACAATCCTTGATGCCCCAAGGGCTTCGTAAAACCTGGCCTGTTCGGGTGTCCTTATTGCGCACTGGGTTGATGCGTGCAGCAGCGGAGAAGATGTAAGGGCGAACACCGCTAGGTCCTGGGCAATTATTGCATCCACACCGGCCTCGGATGCCTCCTTCAGAATCCTTTCGGCCTCCTGTAGTTCCGAATCGTACAGGATTGTGTTGAGTGTCAGGAAGATCCTGGCTCCGAACAGGTGGGCATATTCACAAAGCCTCCTGACATCTGCCATGGAGTTGCCCGCTCCCTGGCGGGCACCGAACGACGGCCCGGCAATATACACAGCATCGGCACCGCAGTCGATTGCTGCGATGCCGATGTCAGCGTTTCTTGCCGGAGCAAGAAGTTCGAGAGTCGTCATTACTTGCTCAGGGCAGCGATCATCTGCTTGGCCTGGGCACCGTACTTGGCGTCGTTCTGGACCTTCTTGTAGAACTCAAGAGCCTTGGCGTTGTTCTTCTGGCCCTGATAGAGAGCACCGACGGTGAAGATTATACCGTTAGCATTGGAAGCGTTGGGCTTGAGCTCGAGGTACTTCTCGAAGTTCTTGATGGCATCGTTGTTCTTGCTGAGCTTCTGGGAAGCCTGACCAGCGATGAGGTAGGCGGTAGCGTTCTCTGCGAAGCTGTTGGCCTTGTCGGCTGCCTTGACGGCGTCGGCAAACTTCTGGGCCTTGAAGGCGGTGTTGGCCTCCTTGACATAGAGGTTGGAAATCTGACCCTTTGCGGCCTCTTCCTCTCCGTTCCATGCAGCATGCTTGAATGCCTCGACAGCTTCATCGGTCTTGCCGAGCTGTCCAAGAGCCTGTCCGAGATAGAGGGCGGTCTTACCAGCTGTGGTGTCGATTGCATAGGACTTTGCAAAGCCGTCGGCGGCAGTTGCGAAATCCTTCAGCTTAAGGGCGTCAGCACCTTTCTGCATCCACATCTTAGGTACGAGATCCTTGGCCTCTTGTGCCACTTCGGCGTTCTCAAACTCCTCAGCTATCTTGGCAGCAGCCTCCAGCTTTCCGGCTGCCTCGTCGTATTTCTCAGCCTTGATGAGATCCTTGGCTATCTGGAGGGAAACCCCGGGGATTGCCTTCTTGCAGTTTGCAACCAGCTCCTGGGCTTCGTCACCAATAGTCTTACCCATTTCCAGAGCCTTCTGGAAATAGTCCAGAGCCTCTGTCCAGTTTTCCATAGAGATGGCTGTGGCGCCATTGTTGTAGAGTTCAGTTGCCTGAGCCATGTCCTGAGGGGAAGCGATTCCTACTGACACAACCATAGCTGCAATTGCGAGAATAATATTTTTCATCATGTTTGGATTTAAGTTCAACTCTTATTGTGTTTTCTTTTTGTCGCAACGGTGACAAAAGTAATAAAAATTTGCTTCAAATGCACATAAATCGTTAATTTTGCCTTACGGGAGGTCGTTGATCATGTGTGGACCATTCAAAACATTCCTTTGCTCGTGCGTCGTTTTGGTTGCTTTTTCAATAAGCATGCCATCTCAGAATTTGCCGGCATTGCAGAAGGATGGATCTTTTTCCCAGGGTGAGTTGGCCAACGGTATCTCTTACTTTCTCGTAACCAACCCGTCGATGAAAGGAGTGGCTGATTTCGCACTTGTCCGTAAAGGGCTTTGTGACACCCTATCCGCTCGCGAAGAACTCGTTTCACTTCCCCATTTCAACAAGACCGTACCTTATGAATTCCTCTCCAGGAAGGGTATCGGCTGTCGTCCTGAAGGTTATGTCAGTTACAAGGACGATATCACCCTGTTCCGTTTTGACGACGTCCCGATGTTCGATGCCGCTGCTTCCGACACGACTCTGCTGATGCTCTTCGACCTGATAGCCACCCATCCTTACAAACATGCGGTGATTGTCTCAGGAGACATAAAGGCTTCTGACATACTCGAAAAGATGAAGGTATTCTCCCTCATGGTTCCTTCCCGAAGCCCTTCCTATCAGGTGCCGGAGTATTCCTGGACCCCTTCCGAGAGCACTAGCTGGTCATTTGTTCCTTCCGGACAGCCATCCCTGGAGGTTGATTTCAGGTCCCCCAGGACCCCTGCCGGCCAGATGAACACTATCCAGCCCTTCATCTCAGATCTATTCTCCAAAGAATTGGGAGAAGTAGTCAGGAACCGCCTGCGTGAGTCTTTCCTCTCAAGAAAGATACCTGTGAACGCGAT
>JAGCWD010000054.1 GCA_017962025.1 Bacteroidales bacterium | reverse complement strand
TCCCTTGCGATCCGGATGAGTATCTTTGCGAGTTCCGTGAATTCATCGATGTACTGGAAAGCGGACGGCCAGAGTCTGAGAACAACAGTCTCACAAACTCCCTGACAGTGGCTGAGATCCTTGATGAAATCCGCCGCCAGGGCGGCATCACCTTCCCGGCAGACAATCGTCAGGATTGAAGACGCATCACTGTCCGCCAAGGCGGGAGAAAAACAGGAGGACATCCTCCCAGGTCTTGATAGAATCCGATCCGAAGTGGATCAGGGTACCCATGAAATCCCGTCCACCGCAGGTGTCAGGCTCGACATCGATCAGGTAATCTCCAAGTAGCAGATTCTTGTGGTTGCTGATTTCCACACGATTCCAGACAGGTACGCCGAGGTTCGACTCACACCATTCGAAAACAGGTTTGCACTCCCAGGGACAATTATAATCCACTGAAGAAACGACATGGATGTCGTAGCTCTGCGCCAGGATGGCTACTGCCTTGGACATCCCGCTGGAATGATTGATAAGCCTGTCGCTCAGTGAGATGAAAAGCACCGGTCTGGATACACCGTTTTGTCTGTCATCAATCCATTGTATAACCGGAAGAAGGGAATGGACTATTACGGAATCATTCAGATGATGTTCACCATCAAAGCGGATTGCCTGCGGATAATGATCCCTGAAAAGACCGAAAGTGTCAACAAGGTTGTCATGAATTCCGAACAGACCAAAAACCTTGTCCTGGTCCTCAGACGCATTCTCGAAGCAATGTGAAGATACTTCCCTGAAATGCTCCAGAAGAGTCTTGGTCACCAGAAACGAGGTCTCCCCGTCAGAGCGCTTGTTATGGAATTCCCTGCGCCCCAAGCCATTATTCTTCAAAATGGTGTCTGCCAACTGGAATGCCGGATTGACCAGGATCCTGTCCGTGCCATAGAGCATCTCAGAGTACATGGCACCCATCGATGTCCCGATGATAAGGTCCGGATGCTCGGAAGCGACCATGCCTCGGAGCAATTCCATAGCCACTGAAGGCTCCACCGGTAGATCTGGAGCGATAACGGTCGCGCCGGGCAGGAGCAGCCGGAGCGTAGCCACGCTACCGGTCTGTCCGCTCGACGCGAACCCATGTACATAAAGAATCTTCTTGCCGGCCATCAGGCGCGGCCTGGCATATTCGTACAGTTCCATTACTCTTCGACAGCCCTGAAAGCAGGAAGGCTTTCCTTGTCGAAATCGAGGATATAGGAACTCTTTCCGGCAACGGTCTCGCAAGCCATCGCAGCATAGACCTTTGCGGACTTGAGGAACATGTCGGGAGCCACAGTGGCGTCACGCATGAGCAGCAGGGACATGACTATCTCTCCGGTCATGTCATAGAGACGGCGGGCAAGGAAGTCCTGGACCTCGTTGTCACCGGCCTCACGTACCTTGGTGATACATTCGGAAAGGACACCGGCGCATCCGGCAATCTTCTCCTTCAACGGAACCAGCTCAGGAAGGATCTCTTCTCCGAGCATCTCGTTGATGATGTTCACGTAAGTACCGTTGGTGATGTAGCGGATGGCTGCAACCACCTGAAGCTGGGTGGTACCCTCATAGATAGAGAATATCCTGGCATCGCGGTATAGCCTCTGGCTCTTGTATTCCATGATGAAACCGGAACCACCATGTACGGAAATCGCATCATAGGCGTTCTGGTTGGCATATTCGGAAGCCATGCCCTTGCAAAGAGGAGTGAAGGCATCGGCCAAACGGCTGTAGGTCTTCATCTCAGCTCTCTCCTCCGCCTCAAGTTTGCGCTCCCTCTGAATGTCCTCGAGGGCCTTATAGACATCGACGTACCTGGAAGTCTGATAGAGTAGCGAACGGCTGGCGTCCAGCTTTGCCTTCATGCGGCTGAGCATGTCATAGACACCCGGGAACCTGTTGATTTTCTGGCCGAACTGGGCTCGTTCTGCAGCATAGGCGACGGCCTCGTTGTAAGCCTCCTGGCTGAGTCCGACACTCTGGGCACCGATACCAAGACGGGCACCGTTCATCAGGGCCATGACATACTTGATAAGGCCAAGCCTCCTTTCACCACAGAGTTCCGCACGGGCATCCTTGTAGGTAAGCTCGCAGGTAGGAGATCCGTGGATTCCAAGCTTATGCTCGATGTGACGGACGTTCACTCCACCCTGACGCTTGTCATAGATGAACATCGACAGTCCGCGGCCGTCACGGGTACCTTCCTCTGAACGGGCAAGTACGAGATGGATGTCCGAATCGCCATTGGTGATGAACCTCTTGACTCCGTTCAGGAGCCAGCAACCCTGCTCTTCACTCCAGGTCGCCTTGAGCATCACACTCTGGAGGTCGGAACCGGCATCAGGTTCTGTAAGGTCCATGGACATGGTCTCTCCGGCACAGATGCGGGGGATGAACTTCTGCCTCTGCTCCTCGCTGCCGAACTCATAAAGGGTTTCGGCACAGCTCTGGAGGCTCCAGATGTTCTGGAAACTTGAATCAGCTGCGGAGATAACCTCACTGGCCATGCTGAAAACTGTCTCGGGTGCATTGAGTCCTCCGTAGCGGCGGGGCATTGTCACACCCCAGAGGCCGGCCAGACGGACAGCTTCCATGTTGTCAACCGTCTTTGAGGCATATTTCATACGTCCGTTCTCAAGGTGAGGTCCTTCAAGGTCCACATCCTCGGAATTCGGGGCGATGGTGTTTGCGGCGATGTCACCGGCTATCTCCAGCATGCGGCGATAGTTCTCGATGCAATCCTCGTAATCGACGGGGGCCTCCTCATAATGGTCCTTCTCTGAATACCAGCGCTCCTTGAGTTCTGCAACCCTGCGCATCAGGGGGTGATTCAGGTGGAATTCGATTTCCGGATGGTCTTTATAGTAGTTAGCCATTGCTAGTCCTCCTTATTTGCTGTTCTGCTTATAGTACTTGATGAGCTTGGGGATCACTTCCTCCACGGAACCTGTGATCACGTAGTCTGCGATGCGGTTGATAGGGGCATCCGGATCAGTATTGATACTGATGATGATGCCGCTGTCCTGCATTCCGGCGATATGCTGGATCTGTCCGCTTATTCCGCAAGCGATATAGACCTTCGGATGGACAGTGACTCCGGTCTGGCCGATCTGGCGGTCATGGTCGCAGAATCCTGCATCCACTGCAGCACGGCTCGCACCGACTTCTGCATGAAGGACCTTGGCAAGTTCGAAGAGCATGTCAAAGCCTTCCTTGCTGCCCATTCCGTAACCTCCGGAAACAACTATAGAAGCACCTTTGAGATTGTGCTTTGCCTTTTCCACATGATGGTCTAGTACCTGGACGACATAAGCCTCAGGGGAGACATATTTGGAAACCTCGGGATAGACCACCTCTCCGGCGGCCTTGCCCTCATAAACAGCCTTCTTCATGACGCCGGAACGCACGGTCGCCATCTGCGGACGATGGTCAGGATTGACAATCGTCGCAACTATGTTGCCTCCGAATGCGGGACGGATCTGGTAAAGCAGGTTCTCGTAAGTCTTGCCGGTCTTGTTGTCAGTGTAGGGACCGATCTCAAGTTGGGTACAGTCAGCGGTGAGTCCGCTGGTAAGGGAAGAAGAGACCCTGGGACCCAGGTCGCGACCTATGACGGTCGCGCCCATTAGGCAGATCTGGGGTTTCTCCTCCTTGAACAGTCCGACGAGGATGTCGGTATGGGGAGCAGAAGTGTAAGGGAAAAGTCCCTTTCCGTCAAATACGAAAAGCTTGTCAACCCCGTAAGGAAGGATCTGGTCCTCGACCTTGCCCTTGATGCCTGTTCCGGCGACCACGGCATGGAGTTGTACTCCTAGTTCATCGGCGAGCTTGCGACCCTTGGTGAGCAATTCCTGGGAGACCTCTGCTACGGTTGTCCCCTCTATCTCGCAATATACAAATACGTTGTTCATGGCCCTATCCGATTATCTTTTCGTCCAACAATTCCTTGACCATACCTTCGATGTCGGCGTCGGAAGCAGTCAGATGCTTGCACTCCTTGGCCTGGAACACGATGTTCTGGACACTCTTGACCTTGGTAGGCGATCCAGCTAGACCGCACTGACCGGGATCACCGTCCACATCGGCAACGCTCCACTGGTTGAGGGTCAGATAAGGACGTCCTTCATAAAGTTCAGCATAAGGCACTTCAGCCGGACGCTCCATAGGGCAGGTCGCCCTCTTGTATTTCATGACGAGCTTGGCGTTCTGCGGACGGCAGGGAGCCGCACTTCCGTTCACGGTAATAAGTGCGGGAAGCGGAACCTTGACTGTCTCTGCTCCACCATCGATATGACGGCGTACTGTGGCCACACCATTCTCGACTTTGATGTCCTCTGCATAAGTTACCTGGTTCAGACCAAGTTTCTGGGCTACCTGGGGACCCACCTGGGCGGTGTCGCCGTCGATGGCCTGGCGTCCTCCGATCACGAGATCGACATCTCCGATCTTCTTGATGGCAGTGGCAAGGGCATATGAGGTTGCAAGGGTGTCTGCTCCGGCGAAGAGCCTGTCGGTAAGCAGCCATCCCGTATCAGCGCCCCTGTAGAGGCCCTGACGGATTATTTCCCCTGCACGGGGAGGACCCATGGTGAGAATTCCAACAGAAGAACCCGGATTCTGTTCCTTAAGGCGTAAAGCCTGTTCAAGGGCTAGGAGATCATCCGGATTGAAGATGGCGGGCAGGGCGGCACGATTCACAGTGCCTTCTGCAGTCATCGCATCTTTGCCCACGTTCCTGGTGTCAGGTACCTGCTTGGCCAGGACAACGATTTTCAATTTCATGATATATATTAAAATGTTTTTGCAAAAGCGGGCAAATTTACACAATTTTCCCCAACTGGCAAAAAACACTATCTTTGCCGATGCTTTATTGAAGTGAATGACCAAGCTTATTTTCGTCTGCCACGGAAACATCTGCCGCTCCCCTATGGCAGAATTCATAATGAAGGCCCTTACCCAGTCGCAAGGGCTTGAGAGGCAGTATTTCATCGAGTCAGCAGCTGTTTCTTCCGAAGAGACAGGAAATCCCATCTATCCTCCTGCAAAACGTTGCCTGGTCCAGCACGGAGTGCCTTTTGACAATGGGAAAAGAGCAAGACAGATTACACGGGCTGACTATGACCGTTTCGACCGCATTATCTGCATGGATGCTTCCAACCTACGGCTCATCCGCAGGATAATACCTTCAGATCCAGAGAATAAGATCCATTTGTTGATGTCCTACACCGGGCGCGGAAGGGATGTTGCCGATCCCTGGTACACCGGTGACTTCGAAGAGGCCTTCCAGGACATTCTGGAAGGATGCGAAGCGATATTGACGAACGGAACGCTATTCCAATGACTTGAGTACCCGGGCCAGTTGGTCGGGGCAGCTGGTTCCCCTGCCCTTGCAGTTGATTCCATCGAGCCTCCGGATCGCATCATCGACCTTCATCCCGGCTATAAGGGCTGCCACTCCCTGGGTGTTGCCATTGCATCCGTTGGTATATTTGACACGAT
>JAGCWD010000053.1 GCA_017962025.1 Bacteroidales bacterium | reverse complement strand
CAAACTCTCCTATTCGAATGCGGGCCTTACCGCCCCGACCGGTTGGGATATCAATGCCAACCCGTGGGTGGGAGTCCAGCGCACCCGTTGGATGGACGAGATCTTCCGAACCGCTCCCTACCAGCGTCATTCCGTCACCCTTAATGTTGGAGGTGAGAAGTACAAGAGCCGTTTGACTTTCTCCCACCAGAACAACCAGGGAGTCCTCATCAACACTTTCAACAAGAACCTCGGTGTCCGTTACAGCGGCGAATACGAGATGAACAATTGGCTCAAGATTACCGAGACCATGTCGTTCTCCGATGGTTCCAGCCGTGGTACCGATACCGGCTCCGCCTATACGGGTACCATCCTCGCTGCTATTTACATGCCACAGAGTGCCGAGGCATATGCCTCTGCAGGCCCTTACGCCGGCTCTTTCGGTGGAACTGTTACAAGAAGATCCAGATTATATCGCCAAGTATGGTGGCAACTTCGCAGACATTCATGGTGATGCCGTCAACCCACTTCGACTCCTGTTGGCTGACACTCAGTTCAACCATGGCAACAGTTTCTGGTCCACGACCGGTCTGCATATTAAGCCGTTCAGGGGACTGACTCTCTCCAGCCTCTTTTCAACACGTCTGGATTCTGGTTTCAGCAAGGGATTCAGCCCGAAGCGTCCCGAAATCGGTAAGCCTTCAGGTAACAACTCTTTAAGCTACTCAGCCTATCGGAATGCCGGATGGCGTAGTGAGAACATGTTGAATTACGAGCATACTTTCGGCAAGCACACAATTGGCGCACTTGGCGCTGTCACCTTCAACAAGGATGTCAACCGCAATTTCAGTGCGACTGGTAAAGATTTCGATATGGAACTCGAAAACCTTCAGTATTTGCGCTTTGCAGGAAGTAAGGACGCCAGCGACGGCTACGGAATCGACTCCAACATTGCATTCGTTGCGCGTGGTTCCTATAGTTTCGATGATCGCTATTTCATGACGGTTTCCTGGCGTAGGGACTATGCCGGCCGTTTGCCTGCCGCTCATAACTATGGTGATTTCCCGGCTGTGACCGGAGCATGGAAAGTTTCCAGTGAGCCTTTCTTCCCGAAAAACGATGCTATAACCCTCTTGAAACTTAGGGCTTCTTGGGGTCGCGTCGGTAACCTTGGTTCAATCGGTTGGACTTACAAGAACGCTGATCTGAGCTATTCCACCTGGAATGAAGGCGCTATCTATGGTATCGACTCCAACACCATGTGGGGTACTTTCTGGTTCCCGGCAAAGTCCGTTAACCAAAACTTGACTTGGGAGACCTCCGAGCAGTTCGACGCTGGTCTGGACATTGATTTGTTCAACGACCGTCTTTCCATTTCAGCTGACTACTACAATAAGCGGACTTTCAACTTGATTCAGGACCAGACCATGGGCTGGCCACAGACCATTGGTCTGGATGCCATGAAGGTGAATCAAGGGGAAATCTCTAACCGCGGTGTAGAATTCATCGCCACGTGGCGTGACAGAATTGGAAAGGATTTCAACTGGTATATGACCGGCAATTTTGCTTTCAACCACAATGAGGTAATTTCCACAGGTGTTCTAGATGACCAGGGTAATGCTGGCAAGTGGACAGGAGGAGGTGGATTCCGCATGATTGACTGGATCTATCAGTCCGAGGCTGGACAGCCGCTTAACTCTTTCTATGTGATTAAGACCGACGGCATTTTCCAGAGCGATGCCGAAGCGGCCGCCTATGTCAAGGACGGCAAACGCATCCAGCCTGCCGCCCAGGCCGGTGATCTCAAGTTCGTTGATTTCAATAACGACGGCAAAATCGACACCAATGACCGCCAGTATGTAGGTAGCGCCATGCCCAAGTACACCTTTGCCTTCAGTGGCGGTTTCAACTGGAAAGGCTTTTCCGTGGACATGATGCTCCAGGGAGTTGCCGGCAACAAGATCGCCTATGTCGGTAAGTCTATGACGCTTTGCGACACGGAAGGCAACTTCAACCGCGACCGTGAGATCATGAATGCATGGAGCCCTTCCAACACTGGTTCCAAGATTCCTCGCCTGTCGAAGAATGATCCGAATACCAACTTCTCCCTGGCTTCCGATTACTTTATCGAGGACGGTTCCTACCTCCGTCTGAAGAACCTCACTATCGGATATGACTTGACTAACGCTCTTCGCAAGGTTTCCCATTTCGCTGATCGCAGCAGCACCTGTTCGGTCTACCTCAGCGGTGAGAATCTGTTCACCCTCACCAAATACACCGGCATGGATCCGGAATGTGGTGGCTATGATACCATCAAGTATCCGGTCTCCCGCGTCTTTGCTGTCGGTGTGAAGCTCAACTATTAATTCGGAGATGAATATGAAAAAGTATATTTCCATCGCGCTTGTCGCTTTCTGCGCCCTTTTCCTCACCTCATGTGCGGAATTCTTGGATGTCAACTCCCAAGGAGCACCGACGCAGAACCAGTACTTCCAGAATGACCAGCAGGCCATCGATGCTGTCGATGGTATTTACGCTCGTCTCGCCCAGGAAAGTTGCCTGGGTCGTGAAATCTATTGGGAACAGGCCTGTGCCAATGATATTGTCTGGGGTCGTACCCGTAGCTACCCGACACTGGCAACACTGTCCTACACCGGAGACGAGAGTCCGCTACGCGGCGTCTTCGAGAATGCCTACAAGCAGGGTCTGAACCGTTGTAACTGGATCATTCAGCAGCTTCTGATAAAGCAGGAAAAGACCGAACTGACTGCAGTCGAGCACCGCAGTCTTGGTGAGGCGTATTTCATGCGTGCTTACTGGCACTTCCTTATCGCCTATCGCTATGGCACCAAGGACCTCGGAGTTCCTTTCGTAGCCTATGAGACCGTCGAAGGCGGTTACAACAATGAGATTCCGGAGCAACAACCTTCCGTCATGAAGGACTATGAGCTTATCATCTCTGACCTCCAGAAGGCCGAGGAAATCCTCCCTAAGTTCGAGGAATACGACGCTGCCAACCGCGGACGTGCCCACAAGGCTGCTGCAGTGGCTCTTATGGCCAAGACATACGCTTACTGGGCGACTTGGGATAGGACCCAGTGGCCGAACGTAATCACTTGCGTCAACAAACTTGAGCAGAGCTATGGTCGCGACTTGCACCCTGTTTACTCCGACCTGTTCGCTCCGGACAAGTCCAAGTTCTGGACGAAAGAATACTGCTGGGCTTATCCGTCCAACGGTACCAAGGAAGGTTCAGGTGGTGGCTCCATCGAGTTCGTGGGCGTGTGCCTGGAGAACAAGGGCTGGGGCAAGTTCAACGGATGGGGTCAGTTCAAGCCCTCTTACGATATCTATGAGGAAATGGCAAAAGACAATGTCGGCGACGTGAAGAATGAGCGTCTGGCCACTTCCATCCTGGAGTATGGTGACAAATTTATGTACTTCGGTGAGGAACGCGAGTTCTGGTCTACTTCCGATGTGGAATCAGGCTTCATGATTGGGAAGTACATCGCCGCATTCGCTCCGGCCGATCCGCATGAGGCCGGCACCGTTATGAACAGTCCTGACTGGCCTTGCACCCTTATCAACTGGCCGATCATCCGCTTCGCCGATTGCTTATTGCTCCGTGCCGAGGCTGAACTCGTAGCCGGCAATGGCGCTGCTGCTGCCAAAGACATCAATCGCATTCGTACTCGCTCCCACCTGCAGCCACTCACGGGCAATGCCACTTGGGCTGACCTGTACCACGAGCGTCGTTGTGAACTTGCCTTTGAGATGGCGGCCGATCATGCTGCTGACTGCAAGCGTTGGGCTGTCGGAGGTGACCCAGAGATTAAGGCGCTGGCAGTTGCTGAGTTGAACGCACATCCTCGTGTCCGTCACTATTATGGTTATCAGTTGGAGAAGGATGCTGATGATAACCTCATCTATCCTAATGCATATAAGATGGAAAATGGTGAAAAGGTGGTTGAAAGCAACAGGTACTACAAGGTGAACCTTTATAAGACAAAGGACCAGAAGCCTGAGGATATCATTGACTCCTATATTACTTTCTATAAGGTGGAACCTTATTCTGACTATCTCTCACCTGCCAAGAATTGGAACGACAAGTACATAACCTTCCCTTATCCTTCCGAGCAGATCAATAAATCCGCCGGTAAGCTCAAGAATCCCCCGTCCTGGAATTAGTAGTCAATCATTTTTTCTTTTCAAGAGGGTGGCTAAAAGTCGAAGGACTTATAGTCACTCTCTTATTCATTCCACTCATCATGCCAACGATAGAACGCATTAAATGATAGGAAGTCTTCTTTTGTGAATGCTTAGGGCTATTTTTTTTTGTTTTTCAGGTCAAAATTCTGTTCTTTAGATCATATGAATAAAGTACTGATTCTTTTATCTTTATTACTTCTTTCCCTGTCGTTGACAGCACAGGAATTATCAGTAGATAGTGGCCGTTTCCAAAAGGGAGATGACACATCCTGGAGTGCGTTTGATTATGATGACAACACGTGGCAGGTTGTTTCTTTTGACAAGGCTTGGGAAGATATGGGACTTGATCGAGTGAACGGTATCGGCTGGTATCGCCTGCACGTGACAATTCCATCTTCACTGAGAAAAGGCACTGTGGCAGCAATTATGCTGGATATGGGAGCTATTGACGATTCCGACCAGACCTGGATCAATGGCCATTTGGCAGGACAGACCGGGACCTTCCCGGAAGACCCGGGCGGGTATTCCAGCGAGTGGGGGAAGCGCCGCTATTACATTGTTGACCCTAGATGGGTGCACTGGGACCGGGAAAACGTGATTGCCGTACGTGTGTATAACTACGGTGATCCGGGCGGATTCTATCGGGGCACTGTAAAGATAGTCAAACCCAGCCTGAAGTATTTCGCCGACCTCTCCCTGGTGGCGGAAACTGGGGGTTACAAGGCAGTACTGGCCACGTCCGAACAGACTTCCGGAACCCTGAATATGACTGTTACGGATATCCTGACCGGTACACTGGAAACATTCAAAACTCAGAAAGTGAATTTGGCAGCTTGGAAGGACAAGCAGATTTCCTACTCATTGCCACCGCAAAAGCGTCTCAAGGTGACATATTCCGATCCCCGTTTCGAGGAGGTCCTGGAGGCCGAGGTCTGTGCCCCTTACATCCTTACACCTCCCGCTCCTGCCACACCGCGTTACAACGGCCCTCTGGTGTTTGGCGTACGCCCCGGTTCACCAATTGTATTCCGCTTGGCTTTCTCTGGTGATAAACCTATGAAATATAACGTGGAGGGCCTCCCTGAAGGTGTTGTTCTGGATTCGAAAAAGGGGGTCTTGAGTGGCAGCTGCGCAGAGGCTGGGGACTTTCCACTGGTGTTTACGGCCACTAATGACAAAGGTAGCGCCAAGACCAGTTTCACACTGAAGGTTGGACCTCTGATTGGCCTCACGCCGCCTATGGGTTGGAACAGCTGGAACTGCTGGGGCCTGAGTGTGTCGCAGGAGAAGGTGATGGCATCTGCCATGGCCCTCATTAACCGCGGCCTTGCCGATTATGGCTATTCCTATATGAATATAGACGATGCCTGGGAAGCCGATGAGAGGGATGCGGACGGTCGCATTGAGGCTAATGAGAAATTCCCGGACATGAAAGCCCTGGGTGACTGGCTGCATTCCAATGGTCTCAAGTTCGGGATTTATTCCAGCCCAGGAGACCACACTTGCGGAGGCTATCTGGGCTCGCTGGGGCACGAACAGCAGGATGCTGAAGTCTGGAATAGCTGGGGGGTGGATTACCTCAAATACGACTGGTGTGGCTACAGCAAGGTCTTTGACGCAAGTCCTGACAAGTCCGAGGCAGCTCTGATTCGTCCATATCTGTATATGCAGCAGTATCTGCGGGAGCAGCCGCGTGATATCTTCTATTCCCTTTGCCAGTACGGCAGGGGCAAGGTTTGGGAATGGGGAGCCTTCATTGACGCTAATTCCTGGCGTACATCGAATGATATCAACGATACTTGGGAGTCACTTTACACCACAGGCTTTGAGAGACAGGTTGGCCTTCAACCTTATGCCGGACCAGGGCACTGGAACGATCCCGACATGCTTATCGTGGGCAAGGTGGGGTGGAGCAGCAGCCTGCGTGACAGTCGGTTGACCCCGGACGAGCAGTACACTCACATCTCCCTGTGGTCCCTTTTGGCTGTAAACATGCTCATCGGCTGCGACCTGTCCCAGGTTGATGACTTTACCTTCAATCTTCTTTGCAATAATGAGGTGAACGCAGTGAACCAGGACATCTTGGGTCATCAGGCCCATCAGGATGTCGTAGAGGACGGTATGCAGATCTGGAGCCGTGACCTATACGACGGCTCGTACGCAGTCGGTATCTTCAACTTGAATGAAGAGTCCGTACCCGTGTTGCTTGACGGCGTTTTGGACAAAATTGGCCTGAAAGCCGGGACAGTCCGCGACCTCTGGCGTCAGAAGGACATCGCAACTGACGCCGAGTATGTTATTCCTCCTCACGGAGTGCTATATGTAAAAGTGCTTTCTTCATCTCCTTCAAGGTTATGAAACAGATTCAAATAATAATTAAAACCCTATCTGTAAGTCTTGCTGTGCTCACAGTCACATGCTGTGAACCGAAGCATTATGAAGTGGCAGGAGGCGTTCAGCCTAAGGATATCATCCCTGCACCGGTGGAGTATTCAGTGCAGTCAGGGAGCATCGGGACCGATGAATTGACAAATCTTCCAGAGAAGGTTCGCATCTCTGAAAGCGCTGTCCGGCGCCGATTGAAAGGCAGGAAACTGGAAGATTGGCAACTCAGATCGGCATACTGGCTGAAGATAGGCAAGAAGGGGGTTAAGATTGAGGCGGCTGACCAGGAGGGAGTGTTTTATGCACGACAGTCGCTGAAGATGCTGGCGTCCTTGGACAGTTCCGTGGCCTGCTGCACCATCCTGGACTGGCCGCGTTTCCGTCATCGTGGCATCCTGCTGGACGAGAGCCGGCATTTCCAGGGCAAAGACTTTGTGAAGAAGCAAATGGAGATGATGGCTCTCCTCAAGATGAACCGTTTCCATTTTCATCTGGTTGACAATCCAGGCTGGCGGCTTCAAATTGATTCTTACCTGCGGCTGACGCAACTGACTGCATGGCGGCCAGAGGCCGAATTCTGGGATTGGGAAGTAGATGAAATAGGAGGAGAATTCGTGGAAGAAGGAACTCCGGGAGCTTATGGAGGCTACTATACCAAACAGGATATCGCCGAGATACTTGCATTTGCGGATGAAAGGCACATAGAGGTTATTCCTGAAATCGAGATGCCCGGGCATAATTACGAGACCCGCGCCGCTTATCCGGAACTGGCCTGTTCCCTGCCGGAATCTGAAATGTCCGACCGTTGGGAACTCTGTCCCGGAAAGGAAGGCACCTACGATTTCCTGGAGAAGGTACTTTTGGAGGTGTTCGAATTGTTCCCCAGTGATTATATCCATATCGGTGGCGACGAGGCCGGCAAGCGTAACTGGGAACGCTGCCCTGACTGCCAGGCGAGGATGAAGGCGGAGGGCTTGGAGAGTGTAGAAGAATTGCAGAGCTATATGATCAGGAGAATGGAGCGTTTTGCCCATGAACACGGCAAGCGAATAATCGGCTGGGATGAAATACTGGAAGGAGGATTGGCTCCGGATGCCACCGTTATGTCCTGGCACGGGACCGAGGGTGGTCTGCAGGCGATTGCAGAAGGCCACGATGTAATCTTTACTCCTACGCATTACTATTATCTGGACTATCATCAGGATCCGAATCAGTACAGGGCAGCGGGACGTTATGTGCCTCTGGAGAAAGTCTATTCCTTCGACCCTATGGAGGAAGGAATCACTGAGGCCGATGCACACCATGTTCTGGGTGTTCAAGGTAATCTGTGGACAGAGCATGTCCGCGAGGCCTGGCACGCCGAGATGATGCTCTATCCGAGAGCCTTTGCCATCGCCGAAACGGGCTGGAGTCCGTCAACCAGGAAGGATTATCCTAACTTCGAGCGCCGTGTATCTGCCTTTTCTGAGGTCGCACGGACGATGGGCTACAACGTTTATCGTCGTCCCTGAGAGGAATTTGCTGACAAACTGATTGTTCTGTTCAAGGTGTAATTTCATGGTCAGAACCTTGAACATTGCTACTATCTGTGTTACCGTTTAGCGTACAAGGTCTACTGGTTATTGTTACACCTTGTACATTGGGGACAAGTTCTTTTCAAAAGAAAAGAAAAAATCCTAAATTTGAGTATGAATAAACGATTGGTAACACTTTCCTTGCTGATAGCCATAATCTCAGCGATTTCTTGCGTAGATAACAAGAGTCCGTTAAGGGAGGTCAACCCCTTCATCGGGACGGCTTTGGACGGCCATACCAGTCCCGCTGCCTCCGCTCCTTTCGGTTTAGTCCAGCTAGGACCCGACACGGTGGATGGTGGCGTTGCCGGCTACCATGATAAAGACAGCCTAATCCTTGGTTTCTCCCATACACACCTCAGTGGTACCGGCCAGGGAGATCTCGGAGACTTCCTCTTTGTGCCTGCTATTGGAGAAGTGCCTAAGGGGGATGGCGGTTATGAGGTTCGGCCGCTTCCTTTCTCCCATAAGGACGAGAAAGCGAGCGCAGGTTATTACCGTGTCGAATTCCCCTCGCTTGGAATCGTAACTGAGCTGACCGCTCTTTCCCACACAGGATGCCATCGCTACACTTTCTCGGGTGAGGGGACGAGGAGAATTCTGGTGGATATGGGCCACACTTTGGCCTATGCAAAGGCTGATGGGATATTCGTGCAGGCTGTTTCCGACAACCGGATAACTGGCGGCCGACACGTGACAGGCTGGGCACCTGACAGATGGGTGTTTTTTTCAGCCCTGTTTTCAGTTCCTTTCACGGACTGCACTTCGGATGGGCATGACCGCTACTTGCTCACTTTCCCTGAAAGTACTGAACAAATTACCATCAGCGTAGGGCTTTCCGCGGTGGATGTGGAAGGTGCCGAAAACAATCGTCTCGCTGAGGCACCGGAGGCAGACTTTGACAGTGTGCTGAAAGCATCCGAAAATGCATGGAACTCCAGTCTCGGCAGAATTGCAGTTGAAGGTGGAACCGATGAAAGACGCGAAGCGTTTTACACCGCCCTTTACCACAGTCTTGTAGTGCCTAACCAGATGGCTGACCTTGACGGCCGTTATAAAAACCATCTCGGGGAGGTCAAGACCGCCCCTTCAGGGATGGGCTTCTATTTCCCTCTCTCCCTTTGGGATACCTTCCGTTCATGGAACCCTCTCATGACCCTGCTGGAACCGGATCTCGTGAAAGGCATGGTGTTCAGCATGTTGGATATGTACGACCTGAACGGACAGCTGCCTTTGTGGCCGCTCTGGGGAGACGAAGTTGACTGCATGATAGGCTATCACGCCGTCTCAGTGATTGCCGATGCATGGCTTCGCGGAATACGGGGCTTCGACGGAGAGAAAGCCCTGAAGGCGATGATCGCTTCATCGAATTCCTATCCTGCAACGGACTGGTACAATGAATATGGTTATATTCCTTATGACTTCACTCCCCAGTCGGTCTCGATGACCCTTGAATACGCTTACGACGACTGGTGCATAGCCCGTATGGCGGAGTCGCTCGGCCACATCGACATCGCCGCTGATTATTACGCCAGAGCCCTCAGATACAGGAATATCCTGGATCCGTTAACCGGCTTTTTCCGTGGAAAGGACTCTTACGGCAACTGGAGGGCCCCGTTCACTCCTGACGGAACCGGACGGGAGTCTTCACGTGATTATACCGAGGCTACTGCATGGCAATACCGTCATTTCATGACCCATGACGTGGCTGGATATGCTGCCCTTATGGGAGGCGTGCAGGCTGCCAGGGCATCACTGGATTCCCTCTTCTCAGAGGGATATGACAAACTCGATGATCATGCCGAGTGGTTTGTAACCGGTCGTATCGGCAAATATGCTCACGGCAACGAGCCGAGTCATGCCACCGCATGGCTGTACACAGCCCTTGGCGATCCTTCATCCACTCAGCACTACGTCAGGGAAATCGTGGACAATCTGTACTCGACCGGACCTGATGGCCTTTGTGGCAATGAGGATTGCGGCCAGATGAGTGCCTGGTATGTCTTTGCTGCTCTGGGATTCTATCCTTTATGTCCCGGCACGGGAGAATTCGTATTCTCAGCCCCTGTATTCCCGAAAGCTACGGTTACCTTCGGCAATGGGAACAAGTTGACAATCACCGCGGACCATCCTGAATATACGTATATCAAAGAAGTGTCGCTGAATGGGTTGCCGGTCGATGCACAGTACATTACTTACGACCAGTTGATGGGTGGTGGAGAACTTTCGTTCAAGCTCTCGAAGGAGCCTTGTCACGATCGCGACGCCTTGAAGGCACCATATTCATTGTCGGACGGCAAGATTGTCTCCACTCCATATTTAATGGGGAATCCGCGATTCTTCGATAAGGTGTTCACCGTCGATCTCCGTTCCCGCACGGAAGGAGCCATAATCCGGTACACCCTTGACGGCAGCGACCCCACTGAAAGTTCGCTCATGTATGAGGGCCCTTTCCAAATAGACAGTGACGTTATAATCCTGGCCAGGGCATTCAAGGATGGTTTCGAGCCAAGCCCTCTTATGAGTGTCCATGCTTTCCCTATCGAGTATCTTCCAGCGAAGAATGTTGCCGGACTGAGCCCCGGTTGCCGTTTCACCTATCATCGCGGGGAGTTCAAGAAAGCCGCGGACGTCCTGGCTTCGCCTGTTGCTAACCGTGGCGTGATGGCGTTGCCAGGCATTGCCGATGCTCCTGATGCAGACCATTTCGGCTATGTTTTTACCGGCTACATCGATATTCCTGAGGATGGGCTCTGGGAGTTCGCCCTTCGGAGTGATGACGGAAGTATCCTGGAAATTGATGGACGTCTGACAGTTAATAACGATGGTTCTCATTCGGACTACACGGCAACGGGACAGATTGCTTTGAGGGAAGGTATCCATTCATTCCGCCTTGTTTATCTTGAGGATTATGAAGGGCAGGTGCTGGGCTGGAGTTGGAAAGGTACTTCCTCAAAGGATTTTGTCGATATACCGGAAATAGTTGTATATCATTGATCTTAATATATTATTATCTGACAATAGGATTCTAGATATGGACAGAAGGATTTTTATAAAGGTTTCAGGGGCTGCTGCGGCAGGGCTGGCGATAGCCGGATGCGTTCCCAAGGGCGGTGGTTCGACAGGCTCACCAGCCGTCAACCGGACATCGAAAGGGACTGATGTGCCGGATTTTTCCGGGCGGATTGCCCGCGAGGTTGAAGCATTTGCTCCGCTCAATATCAAGGAAATCACTGTCAAACTGGGCGCGGAAAAGCCTTTTGACGTCATGCATGTCTCCGACACCCACATCACATTGGCGGATGACAGGAATGACGAGAGGAAGATCTTGCTGGCAGCACGGCGCTCCCGTTATATGGGATTCGGGGAGCATTACTTGCAGGAGGCCATCCGTTATGCCAATGAGCGCGGCATGTACATGATGCACACAGGTGACATGTTTGATTTCGTGTCAGAGGCAAACCTTGACATGACCGCCATGTTCATGCTCGGAGCAGACTGGTTCGTCTGTGCCGGGAACCATGAGTATTCAAAATACGTGGGGGAGGCCAGGGAAGACGAAGCCTACAAGGCGAGCAGCCGCGAGGCAGTCCAGGGGGCTTTCCCTAACGACCTTACCTTTGCGAGCAGGGTGATCAATGGGGTGAATTTCGTGGCATTGGACGATGTGTACTACAACTTCACCGAGCATCAGCACGCCCTTATGGAAGAAGAAATGAAGAAAGGCCTCCCGGTAGTTATGCTCTGCCATGTCCCACTATACACTCCTGAGTTCTGCAAGTCTGAATTGGAACTGAATGATGGCAACTGTGCATATCTGACAGGAGTCCCTCTGGAGATCACTTCCAAGTATGATCCCGGAAAAACATATCCCGAAGGTGAGGAGTGGCGCTATCGTAAGGTCCAGCAGAAGGCAGACAAGCCCACACTCGATTTTATCGCGTGGCTGAAGGAGCAGAAGCTTCTTAAGGCAATCCTGTGCGGTCATTGCCATCGCTTTTTCGAGGAGCGTTTTTCCGACACAGCTATCCAGTATGCCGTGGATGCGACCTATCATGGCGGTGTTCAGGTTGTTCATTTTGTATAGTTTAATTAATTGATATGAAGAGGTTTGCATTTATTATCTCCCTCATGGCCTTAATGACCATAAATTTGGGAGCCCAATCAAAAAAGGCCAAAGTCCAGCAGAAGACCCAGACTTACGACGTAGCCGCCTATCTTTATCCGGCCTATGCGGCGGGAGAGCCGCGTCTGAAACCATTCTGGCCTATGGACAGGGGAGAATGGGAAACTGTCATGACTATGCAGCAGCGCAATCCCGGACACTATTGGGACCGTCATCCCCTGTGGGGTTATATCAATGAGGCTGACCCGGCGGTCATGGAGATGGAGATCGAACAGGCCACCCGTCACGGAGTCAATGTGTTTATCTTTGACTGGTATTGGTTCGACGGCAGGCCTTTCATGGAGACAACCCTTACTGAAGGTTTCCTGAAGGCAACGAACCGGGACAAGATGAAGTTCTACCTGATGTGGGCGAATCATAACGTGGACAATAGTTGGGACACCCGTATAGGTGGTGACAACATCATATGGAGGGGAGGGGTCGATCGCGAGGAATTTGAGAAGGTATGCAAGAGGAACATCGAGATGTTCTTCAAGCAGCCTAACTACTACAAGATAGACGGGAAGCCCGTGTTTATGATCTATGAGGTGACGACCTTCATCGAAGGAATCGGTGGTGTGGACAAGGCTGTCGATGCGTTGAAATGGTTCCGCCAGGAGGTGAAGAAGGCCGGATTCCCCGATCTTGAGCTCCAGTTCACGATGTGGGATAACCAGTTCAATTTCAGTGGAGTGGACGATGCAAAGACCAACTCCAAGCGCCCCCGTGACGAGTTCGCCCGACAGCTTGGTTTCAACAGCATGTCGCATTACCAGTTCTGCCATTTTATCTGGATGGACGATGACTACCAGAATATCCTTGACAAGGCTTATGAAGAATGGGACAAGTTGGACGCAGAGTTCACCATCCCGTACTACCCACACATCAGTATCGGCTGGGACAACAGCCCCCGTTTCGGTGAAAGCGCCGTGGTGAAGGAAAACACCCCCGAGCGCTTCGAGGGTGCTCTCAGGAAAGCGAAGGCTTGGGTGGACGCACGTCCGAACCTTCATCCTCTAATCACGATCAACTCCTGGAACGAGTGGACAGAGACCAGCTATCTTCAGCCGGACGATGTCTATGGATACGGTTATCTTGATGCAGTCAAAAAAGTGTTTTTAGATGAATAGACTTTATAAACTGTTAATCTTGTCGGGACTAGTCGTCCTTGCCTTTTCCTGCAACTCTGCAGATCCCATACCCAATGGCAATGCTTGGGGGGACACAGGCGACGGCCATTACCTGAATCCCATACTTGCGGCTGATTATTCAGACCCAGATGCCATACGTTTCGGGAAGAAGTACTACATGGTAGCTTCCGACTTCCATTTCATGGGTATGCAGGTCCTTGAGTCAGACGATCTGGTGAACTGGAAACTGATAAGCCAGATTTACGACCGGTTTGACAGGCCGGGATGGAATGAGATGGAGCATTACGGCCAGGGATCGTGGGCTCCCAGCATCCGGGAACATAACGGCAGGTTCTATGTCTATTTCTGTACCCCGGACGAAGGGTTGTTCATGAGTTCAGCAGAGAACCCTGCCGGACCCTGGGAGCCGCTGCATTGTGTCAAGGCTATTTCCGGTTGGGAAGATCCTTGTCCTTTCTGGGACGAGGACGGTACCGCTTACCTCGGTCACAGCCGCGTAGGTGCCGGTCCTATTATCCTCCATAGGATGTCAGAAGACGGCAAGGAACTGCTCGACGATGGAAAGACCGTCTATGAGGGACCAGTTGCCGAGGGAACCAAGTTCCACAAGTTAGGGGAATATTATTATTTGAGCATCCCTGAAGGAGGAGTACAGGCAGGATGGCAGACAGTCCTTCGTTCCAAAGACATTTACGGCCCTTATGAACGGAAGGTGGTTCTGGAGACCGGATCGACATTCATCAACGGCCCTCACCAGGGCGCCATCGTGGACACCCCAAGTGGAGAGTGGTGGTTCCTTCATTTCAGGCACAGGGATCCGCTTGGGAGGGTGGTGTATCTCCAACCGATGCATTGGGAGGACGGATGGCCGGTAATCGGAGAGGACTATGACGGAAACGGAGTGGGCGAACCAGTCGAAGGCTGGACGAAACCTAAGACCCGTAAGAAGACCGCACCATCATTGCCCATTTCTTCCGATGATTTCAACGCTCCTGTACTTGGACTCCAATGGCAGTTCAACCACAATCCTGTAGACGAAGCCTGGTCACTCACCAGACGTCCCGGATTCCTCGCTATTGATGCTTTGCAGGCAGAATCTTTCAAGATGGCTCGGAACACCATTTCCCAGAAGTTGATGGGTTATGAAGGGTTGTACACTACCAGTCTTGACTGCTCGGCACTTGTGGAAGGACAGTTCGCCGGCCTTGCCTGCATGGGTAAAGAAAACAATTGCGCTGGAGTCCTGGTCGAAGACGGTATGAAATACCTGGCTCTGGAAGACGAGGATGGATTAAGGAGGGTTACCCCGTTGGATGCCGATAAGGTGTGGCTCCGCCTGAAATTCGACTCTAACAGCAACATATTCGTATTCTCCTACAGTACTGATGGCAAGGAGTTCCTGCCGGCAGGACAGATATTCACCGCCTGGTTCGGATTCTGGAAAGGAGTCCGGCCGGCTTTGTTCAGTTTCAACACTGTGGATTCCGCCGGTACGGCATATTTCGATGATTTTATCTATCAACTGGACAAATGATTATTCAATGAGATACACATTTCCGATAGTAGCAATCCTTCTTTTGTTTTCCTGCAGCAGGCCCGCTGTCATCGATCCCTCCGACCTTATGAGCGATACCTGGGTAGCGACTGATGCCCTCGGTAGGCAGATGCCGCTTACGGATTCCGTTGGAACCCTGAAACAAGACAAGGAGCGCAAGGTCGGCATATTCTACATCACCTGGCATGGGAAGGGGAATCACAATCTTCCCGGACCGTACACTGATGTGACCAAGATCCTGGCAGAAAAGCCTTCCGCCCGCTTTGACGGACATGACCCGATCTGGAAATATGGTAGTTATCATTGGGGAGAGCCGGAGATCGGCTACTTCCTCAGTCAGGACGAGTGGGTGATAAGGAAGGACATGTCCATGCTCCAGGATGCCGGGGTGGATGTCCTTGTCCTGGATGTGACCAACGGTGTCTGCTACTGGGATGAGTGGGAACTGCTTTTCTCCACTATGGAAAAGATGCGTGAAGAGGGCAACCGGACTCCCGAATTCGTGTTCTGGTCTTACAATAACAATCCGGTGAACGTCGTCAAGTCCCTTTACGAGCGTTACTACAAGGAAAACAAGTTTTCCGACCTCTGGTTCTACTGGGAAGGGAGGCCGCTCCTCCTTTACAACGCCGACCCTTCGGTTGATGCCACCGGAAACTTTGAGGCCAAGGCTTCGGACTATCCTCCAGAGATATTCGAGTTTTTCACGTTGAGGAATATGTGGTGGGGGTATTACGAATGGGGAGTGGACCATGAGCACGGAACTGAACGGTATGTGGGCACTGAGGATAACTGGAGTTTCGGCTACAGCATGGACGATGAGAGGGTCAAGCGAATGACTCCTTTCGAGCTTGCCTCGAAGCATGAAGGAAACGTTGAGGAATGCGCCGTCACTCCTGCACAGCATCCCCTTGCCATGAAAGGCGCTACGATGGGGGTCGGAAAATCATGGTCACGGGAAACCGGAGAGCCGCCCCTTAATGAATATGACCTGCCCGTCGGAGGTACGGAAGGCGAAGGAATCTATTTCCAGGAGCGGTGGGAAGATGCACTTGCAGTCGATCCTCCTTTCATCTACTTCAACGACTGGAACGAATGGACTGCCGGGAAGTACAATTTCGGAGATACCTGGTTCCTTGGCAGGGAAAACAGTTCCTTTGCGTTCGTGGACCAGTACAACGCCGAGTTCAACCGGACAATACAGCCCATGAAGGGAGGTTACACGGACAACTACTACATGCAGATGGCCCAGAACATCCGCCGGTATAAAGGAGTGAGGCCAATCCCGGTCAACAAGGGATTCAAACGGATTTCCGTGGATGGTTCCTTCGGGGACTGGGGAAAGGTTGAGGTGGTCTATCGCGACACTCGTGGAGACATAACTTTCAGGGATGCAGACGGTTACGCTGGTCTGCACTATACTGATTCCACAGGGCGGAACGACATCCAGGATTCCAAAGTGGCTCTTGGCAGGGACGGCAATGTATACTTTTATGTCAGATGCGGATCGGAAATCACGTCCTGCACCGATCCTGATTGGATGCTGCTCCTGGTCGATACCGATCAGGATTCCAGGACTGGCTGGTACGGGTATGATGTCCTTGTCAACCGGAACGTATCTGAAGAGGGAATGGCTTCTGTCATGAGATATGTGGACGGAGAGTGGAAGGAAATCAATAAGGCCAGATTTGCGGTTGACGGGCCACAGATGGAAATCGCTGTTCCGGCTTCTGCTCTTGGAGTGGCTGGAAAGAAGGCGAGTTTTGATTTCAAGTGGGCGGACAACACCGGGGAATTGAAGGATCCCATCTCCCTCTGCCTCCATGGTGACACTGCTCCGAACAGAAGGTTCAACTATCGCTTCATCTGGGAGAAATAATTATATTAACTAATTGACAAATTGATGTTTAGGAGAGTGTTTCCGATTATTTTGGTTGTGTTTGTCACCCTGATGGGGATGCCCATGATTAGCGCAGGGCAGGACAAGTCCACGACCTTATGGTACAAGCAGCCTGCAAAGGACTGGAACGAGGCCCTTCCGGTAGGTAACGGAAGGATTGGCGCAATGGTATATGGTGACACCTGGAATGAGACCTTGCAACTCAATGAGGAAAGTTTGTGGGCAGGTTGCCCTGAGGATGGAAATGCAGATGCTGCTTCCATTATGCCCCGGATTCAGGAATTGTTGCTGGAGGGAAAGATTGCTCAGGCTAATGAACTTGCGCATACCAATCTGGCAGGAGACCCGATGAGGATTCGATCCTACCAGACTTTCGGAGAGATATTCATAGATTTCTTCGACAGAGGTTCAAATGATGCCGATGGCTTCTATCCGGAAGGGACAAGCGGTTTTGAACGCTCTCTGGATTTGATGTCCGGTGTGGCCTCCACTTCTTTCAGTGCCGGTGGAGTAAAGTTCTCGCGTGAGGTTTTCGCTTCTGCTCCGGACGATGTGATAATCATCCGTCTGTCGGCCGACCATCCCGGAGCACTTTCGTTCAAACTGAGTTATGGAAGGAAGGAGAACGCCGCGGTCTATCCTGACGGTCCCGGAATCCTTGCCGTTTCGGGTCAGTTGATAGACCTGCCAGACAAGCAAGGAGGCAAGGCCGGTGCCCACATGAAATTTGCCGGAAGGATAAAGGCCGTGAACAAGGGCGGTACATTGACTGCATCAGGTAATTCAATCTTTGTCGAGAAGGCAGATGAGGTGGTGGTGTCTGTGGCTATGAACACCGACTATAACTTCGAGAAACTCAACTTCGACCGTTCCATAGACCCTATGGGGTTATGTATCAGACAGTTGAATTCTGTTGAGGGGAAAGATTACAAATTCCTGCTAGAGCGGCATCTGAGGGATCATGAGTCAGTCATGGGCAGGGTTTCCCTTTCAATGGGAGATCCGTCGATGGCTGAGGTTCCTACTGATGTAAGGTTGGACCGCGTCAGGGAAGGAGCCGATGATCCTGGCCTTGCAGCCCTTTACTTCCAGTTGGGGCGCTACCTTCTGGCCGGTTCATCCCGCAGTCCGGGAAGGCTTCCTGCCAATCTCCAGGGGATATGGAACCAGGATATCAATGCAGCCTGGAATGCCGATTATCACACAAACATCAACATCCAGATGAATTACTGGCCTGCCGAGGTCTGCAATCTGTCGGAGACTGTAATTCCATTCTCGAACTGGATAAACGCTATCCGCATTCCCGGAAGGGTTACTGCCAGGAAGACCTTCGGTGCTGAAGGATGGACTGTCAATCATGTTTCAGACCTGTTCGGGCATACTTCTATCAGCGACGGGGTAGGCTGGGGAACTTTCCCTATTGCCGGCCCCTGGCTGACCCTCCATCAATGGGAACATTATCTCTTTACCTGTGACAAGGAGTATCTCCGTACCCAGGCCTATCCTTCCATGAAGGAAGCGGCTGAATTCCTTCTCTCTTTCATGGTAACAGACAAGAACGGCTACCTTGCAACAGCTCCCTCGAACTCTCCGGAGAATGCTTACAAGATGGCTGACGGGTCGAGATTCAACCTTACCTATTCGGCGACGATGGACATTGAGATTGCCACGGAACTCTTCAAGGCTTGCATCAATGCTTCTGAAATCCTTGGAGATGACGCCGGTTTCAAGGCGAAGCTTCAGGATGCGCTTGCCAAGCTCCCTCCTATAAGGATAGGAAAGCGTTACGACACCATCCAGGAGTGGATTGAAGATTATGAGGAGGTAGAACCCGGGCACCGCCACATGTCCCATCTTTTCGGGCTGTATCCCGGAACGGTCATAACAGACAGGAATCCTGAACTATTCGCAGCGGCAAAGCGTACGATAGAACGCAGGCGGAAGTACAACGAGGACCCGGTCACACGTCAAGGCTCATATACGGGTTGGAGCCGTGCTTGGCTCGTCAATTTCTACGCCCGGCTGCGTGACGGGGAGGAGGCGGGAGCAACTGTGAATGCTCTTCTAGCCAAGTCCACTATGAATAATCTGT